>NZ_BLPI01000001.1:300000-575000 GCF_019649015.1 Agarivorans litoreus
TAGCTCTTCCCAATAGCCCATGTCCATGATCAAGTGGCGTATTCCACCAACAATGTGATACATCAACGCGCTAAGACTTGCCCAGATGATTAACTTCACGAAGAAGTTATCCATTATGGATTGCACATTCGCAAAACCTTCTGCTGATTGAAGGGATTCAGCAAGTAGGCCTAACAAAATAGCCAAGGCGAAGAAAGTAATCACACCGGAAACACGATGCAAGATGGACGCAATTGCGGTAATGGGAAATCTGATGGTTTGTAGGTCGAGGTTTACTGGTCTTTGTTTTATTTTCACGATTCTCTGCCCACTCAGGTCCTTGAGTATTATTATGGTTATAAAGTGAGGCTCTGGACAGAGCAGCGAGTTGCGATAATGTTAATTTTGTGAACTTAAGGCCTAAATTAAGACTAAAGTATAAAAACTAACATTTATATTGCGCAAAAAATGCTCGGACTAGCGCCATACTTCGGGCAAAGTATAACGCCCACATTATACAAATACAATTAACATTTCCTTCATTTAGCTAATTTAGCGCAACGAAACAGCCAACTTAATTCGAAAATTTAACATAAACGCTATAAGTCACTATATTTCACAACCAACGCCAATTGACATTTGACCTTGTTCTAGGTGAGAATGTGCTGCGCTTTGTATCCAAAAAACAATACAATTAGAACAAGCAAGGGAGACATGCTATGGCTGACAATAAAGCCACCCTAACGCTGCCAGGCCAAGAGGCGTACGAGATGCCGATTATGTCTGGTACAGCAGGACATGACGTAATTGATGTTCGTACACTAGGTAAAAAAGGGTATTTCACTTTTGACCCAGGTTTCTTAGCGACAGCTTCATGTGAATCAAAAATCACTTATATCGATGGTGAGCAAGGTATATTGTTACACCGGGGTTACTCAATCGAGGACCTAGCAAAACATGCTGATTACCTTGAAGTTTGTTACATTCTTTTGTTCGGCGAGCGACCAAACGTTGAACAATATGAGAACTTCAAAACCACTGTAACTCGCCATACAATGGTGCACGAACAACTAATCCATTTTTTCCAAGGCTTCCGTCGTGACTCGCACCCTATGGCCATCATGGTAGGTGTGGTAGGCGCATTGTCTGCGTTCTACCACGACTCGATGGATATTACCAATGAGCGTCACCGTGAAATTGCGGCTTATCGCTTAATTTCTAAGATGCCTACTTTAGCCGCAATGAGCTACAAGTATTCTGCAGGCCAACCGTTTGTATACCCTCGCAACGATTTAAGCTATGCAGCAAACTTCTTAAATATGATGTTCTCAGTACCTACTGAAGAATATAAGGTTAGCCCTGTTGTTGAACGTGCAATGGACCGTATCTTTACATTGCATGCTGACCACGAACAAAATGCCTCTACCTCAACAGTACGTTTAGCGGGTTCTTCTGGTGCTAACCCATTTGCATGTATTGCTGCTGGTATTGCATGTTTGTGGGGGCCTGCTCATGGTGGTGCCAACGAAGCATGCCTAACAATGTTAGAAGAAATTGGCTCAGTAGATCGTATTCCAGAATTTATTGAACGCGCTAAAGACAAAAACGACCCATTCCGCTTAATGGGCTTTGGTCACCGCGTTTACAAAAACTACGACCCTCGCGCTACAGTAATGCGTGAAAGCTGTCATGAAGTGCTCAACGAATTAAACATCGATGACCCACTACTAGACGTAGCAATGGAATTAGAACGCATCGCGCTTTCTGACCCTTATTTCAAAGAGAAAAAACTATTCCCGAATGTAGATTTCTACTCAGGTATTGTTCTTAAGGCAATTGGTATTCCAGTAAGCATGTTTACTGTAATCTTTGCTCTATCTCGTACAGTTGGCTGGATAGCTCACTGGAAAGAAATGATGGAAGAAGAGACCCAACGTATCGGTCGTCCACGTCAATTATACACCGGCGAACCGCACCGTCCGTTCAAGTAAATCGCCTTACTTAGCGCCATAAAAAAACCGAAGCACTTGCTTCGGTTTTTTATTAATTTTTAAGCTATCTGCTAAGCAGGCTTATTGCCAAATTGATAACTACCATTGGCAAGGAATTGGGCGACTTCAGTGCGCTTTTTAGCGACTAACAACGCTCCATCATCCATGAACAAAAAGTTTTTCCAGCAACGTTTAAATACCGACCAAGTGGTTTCAATAACGTTTCGTTGATCATTGCAATAATAAACCACTGTATTGTCTTGCCAGTTTAAGTGGGTCAACAGCTCCTCAGGTAACGCAAGTTGCTCGCTATCCCATACCGCTTCCCAGTTACCCTGCCCTGTCCAAGTTTCTAGATTAAAGGCCCAATCGCCCTTACGAAAAAAATCTGGATGATCGACTTGTTTACTCACAAGGTCTTTCCATAACAGGTTCGCTCGAGGCTCGGTCATAGGTTTAATTGCAGCGCTGTCTTCACTGCTTATGGGGAGATCTGCCCGTCTAAAGATCCAAGCTTTTTTGTGCTCACTTAAGGGAATGTAATTCATATCTTCTCTATAACGATTTGGCGTACTCACGCAAATAAAGCACGAACTTTTTCTAAGTCTTCTGGCGTATCTACACCATGAGCAGGCGTTTCAATTGCTCTTGCCATTTTTATTTTATAACCATGCCAAAGAACACGTAATTGCTCTAATTTTTCCATCTTTTCAATGGGAGACGGACTAAGTTGCAAATACTCACCAATAAAATGCGCGCGATAGGCATATATGCCTATATGCCTTGAATACAGCTCACATTGCCAATCTCCATCTCGCTCGTGGGGTACTGCAGAGCGGCTGAAATACAAGGCGTGGTCATCTTTATCGCACACAACTTTCACAACGTTAGGGTCATGAATGTCTGTATCCTCATGAATAGGCACAGACAAACTTGCCATTTTTACTTCAGGCGCATCTTCGAGTAAGCCAGCTACTTGAGAAATAACTGCAGGTGGGATCAATGGCTCATCACCTTGAACGTTAACCACAATAGTATCGTTTGAGAATGCCAACTTTTCACACACTTCAGCTAAGCGTTCGGTGCCCGATTCGTGTGAAGCGGAGGTGAGCACAACTTCAGCACCAAAACCATCTGCAACATCCACAATACGCTGATCATCAGTTGCAATAACTACACGTTCAGCGCCTGATTTACAGGCCTGCTGATAAACTCTTTCAATCATCGTTTTACCCGCAATATCTTGCAGTGGCTTAGCCGGTAAACGGGTAGACTGATAACGTGCTGGAATAACCACTACAAATTTCATTGCGGTAACTCGTTGGCTGACATTTCTCTGGCTTCATTGACTAAAAGAACCGGAATAGCATCTTTAATGGGATAGGCTAAACGGTCAAACTTACACACTAACTCGTTATTAGGTTTGTCGTAATGCAGCTTGCCTTTACACAATGGACAAGCAACAATTTCTAATAAATTATGTTCAACTGACATGAATTTTTTCCTGTAACAATGAGAAGAATTGCTGATAAAACGAATCAGGCAGCACGCTATCCACGGGTAAATAATACCACTCATCACCGGCTGTATGACGATATTTAATCGCATCCTTTTCTGTCATGATTATACGTTTCTCAAGCAGCTCTTTATGCTGTTCTTCACTAAGGAGCTGGTGATCATCTAAGCTGACTTGCTTATTACAATCAAAGCCTAAGGTAGCAAGTGAATCAAAAAAGCGCAGAGGATTGCCAATCCCGGCAATAGCCGCGTCAAACTTAGTAACATCCTTCACTCGTTGCTGATCGCTTACACGGCGCAAACCACTGGCTCGTAACTGCAATAAATAACTATTGGCATTAAACAGCGGCTCCCCATTACTCACAATCAAATCGACCGCTGATAACCTAGAGGCTGTTTCACGTAAAGGACCCGCAGGTAAACACAAACCATTGCCTAAACCTCGCTGAGCATCAATGACCGCTATTTCTATATCGCGTTGCAAGGCATAGTGCTGCATTCCGTCATCGCAAATAATCAGATCACTTCCCTGCTCAACAGCAGCTTTGCACGCTGCACTGCGTTTAGGATCTACGATCACTAGGCATTTTGTTCGCTGATAAATAAGTAAGGGCTCATCACCACACTCAGAAGACTGACTGGCCGCGCTGACAAGAAAAGGGTAATGAGGCGCTTTGCCACCGTAGCCACGACTAACAACCGCCGGCTTATAACCGCGCTGCTTTGCGGCTTCAACCAGCGCTAATACAACGGGAGTTTTGCCATTTCCTCCCACACTGATGTTACCCACTATGGCAACCGGGATCGGCGGGCGATAACTATTAAACCAAGATAGCTTAAAGGCTAAACGGCGAGCGCTAGCAACTAAGTAAAATAAGCCGCTAAGCGGCAACAATAAAACAATTTTTATCCAATGTTGCTGCTTAGCTTGATACCAAAACTTCACTGCTTACCTTTCACCAAATTGAATTTGATGTAGCTGGTAGTAGTCCCCCTGATTAGCCATTAACTCAGCATGACTGCCCTGCTCAACCACTACTCCTTCATCAAGAACAACAATCATGTCAGCGTTTTCAATGGTTGATAAGCGATGCGCAATCACAATGGCAGTTCTATCAGAACACACTCTGTCAATTGCTTGCTGAATTTTACGCTCAGATTCAGTATCAAGCGCCGAAGTAGCCTCATCTAAAATCAGAACTGGTGCATCTTTTAGTAAGGCACGCGCAATTGCAATGCGCTGACGTTGGCCGCCAGAAAGCATCACACCTTTCTCGCCAATTACAGTATCAAAGCCATCTTCAAACTTTTCTACGAAGCTGGTTACATTTGCCATTTCAGCCACTCGCTCAATCTCTTCACGGCTGGCATTCTCTTTGGCATAACCAATATTTTCGGCAATGGTACCGCTAAACAGGTGAACGGTTTGCGAAACTTGTGCGAATTGTTCACGTAAGTTTTTTAACTGGTAATCTTGAACAGGGATATCATCAAGCTTCACTTGCCCAGATTGCACTTCATAAAACTTTGGCAACAACCCAGCGATAGTTGACTTACCACTGCCAGAGCGCCCAACTAAGGCAACGGTTTGTCCTGCCTCTATACTTAGATTAATACCCTTAAGTACAATCTCATTTTTGGTGGGATACTTGAACTCAACATTCTCTAAGTTGATCTTACCTTTAGCACGATTGGTAACATAGGTACCGTTATCAGTTTCTGTATCCATATCCATCACTGTAAATAAGCTAGTACAAGCAGCCATCGCTCTTTGTACATCGTTATTTAACTGGGTAATTACTCTTAATGGCTTTAGTAACATCATCATAGAAGTAACAATGATGGTGAAGGTACCAGGGCTAAGTTCTGCCACCAGCTCAGGTGATGATGCGGCAAACAATACAATCGACAAACCAATGGATGCGATAAATTGTACTGCTGGGTTGGCAATAGCACTTACGGTAGCCATCTTCATTTGCTGGCGACGGATCATATTGCTAGCGCTATTAAAACGCTCTTCTTCTTTAGGCTGCCCACCAAATGAAAGAATTTCTTTATGGCCATTAAGCATTTGCTCGCTGGTAGTGGTTACATTACCAACAGCATGCTGCAGATTTGTACTAATTTTTCTAAAACGACGACTTACATTGCTAATGGCATACCCCACTGGAGGACCTATCAAAAAGAAAATCAATGACAGTTGCCAGCTGTTATAAAACATAAGGATTAGTAAACCAACGATGGTGGCTCCTTCCCGCACCAGGTTCACCAAACTGGCGGTAGCAGCCGTGCTAACCTGATTTGAATCATAAGTGATTTTTGAAATAAGTGTTCCTGTTGGATTTTTATCAAAAAAGGATACAGGCATTAGCATTAAATGATTGAATATCTGCCGTTGAATTTTCATCACCAAGTGACCTCCAACCCAAGACATACCATAACTGCTAGCAAAACCACAGATACCACGTAGCAATACAATACCTAATACGAAGATTGGCATATAAGTTAGTATTTCAGGGTTTTTGCCTGACAGGCCTTCATCAATCAACGGCTTAATAGAGTATACAAAAAGTGTATCTACAGCACCGTAGCCTATCATGCCAATAATGGCGATAATCAAACCAATTTTACGGTCTTTAACGTAGCTTAATAAACGGATAAAATTGGCTTTTGTGTTTGTAGCTGTATCTGGAATCATAAGAACAGAGTTATTCCATCGGAAAAATTGCCTTAGTTTAGCGGTTTATAACCAAATCACCAACTGATGATTTGTTGGTACCACGGACTAAACTTCAAATATCTATATGAATAAACTTGGTATGAACGGTCATCAATTTCAAGTTTTATCGTCCCATCTCGTCCAGTTATATACTGCTCTGCCCCTGCATAGCGCTCAAGCACCGATGGATGCGGGAAACCAAATCGATTAAATGCGCCACTACTATGGATCACCACCTCTGGTTCTAGTGAGCGGATAAAACCCGTTGATGATGAGCTATTACTACCATGATGTGGACTTAGCATTATATTTACTTTTCGTAAGCCCACTTTTAGTAACTGCTGTTCAGTCAATTGCTCAATATCACCGGTTAACAATACGCTCGTGTTGCCATCATTTAGCTTCAACACACAAGACCCATTATTCCCATAGCCAAGGTCAACCAAATAAAAATCTAACTCTAGCTTTCCCCAAGTCTTACTGCCATGGCAATGTGCTCCCGGTAAACGCTCGTCCCTTCCATAATAGCGCTTGGCTAGCGGAAAGTTATGTTCTAGTATTTTACGTCCACCCGCATGGTCATTGTCCCCATGGCTGATGACTATGCTGTCAACACGCTGGACTCTTAATTCTCTAAGAAGAGGAATAATCACACTCTGAGCATAACTAAAACCACTGCGAAACTTGGGGCCTGTATCATAAATTAGCGCCTCTCCTTGGTGAGTAACGACCACCGCAAGCCCCTGCCCAACATCTAACACATAAACACCCCAGCTATCTCGCTCTTGGCTCAGACGAACACTACTGGGTAGCAATAACAGCAACAACAAAACCCAATGTAAGCGTTCATGGTAAAGCATAAGTAAAAGTGTGCATAAAGGGAGAGTTAATAACAAGCCTATAGCGACTGATGAAGAGCTTAAACCCACTGACAAACTGCCATTCAGCCACTCAAGCGAGCTATAAAGATACGAGAATAGCCAATCAACAAAATGCATCAAATAAGACGTAAATCGACTATCAACTCCGATAAACAAAATCAGTAATAACAAGGATGGCACAATCACCATACTAAATAACGGCACAGCAACTAGGTTAAGCATTAACGCGGAGCTAGGTACCAGTCCAAATAACAACACCTGTAGCGGCATCATCAGTAAACCAATCGCCAGCTGAATATATACAAGCATTACCAGTTTGTTCTTTGGACCTAACCATAAGCAGACTAGCACTATAGCTACCGCTAGATAAGACAACCAAAAACCATTGTTATAAACGCTAAAGGGCCAAATAAGCAGGATCAGTAATGCACTAAACATTAGCCCCCAGACCACTCTCCTACGGTTCCCCAGCAAGATAAATAGCATCGAACAACCGTACATTAACAGCGCTCTCATCATCGATAACTGCCAATTCGCCAGCCAACAAAATGCCAAACAGCACACTAAACTAAAAATGATTGGCACTGCTTGATGATGGATCCGAAATATCACACTCAGCAATTTCGCTAATAGCCAAGACCAAAACGCGACTATTCCCAAATGCAATCCGGATAATACAAATAAATGACCTAAACCAGATTGTTGATATAGCTGCTTGTGTTGCTGCAAGAAAAGCCTTTTATCGCCGCTCATTAGCGCCAACATCTCGCCCGAATACTGATAACTTTGCAATAAATTGACTACATTTGTTAACCAAGCTTCCCGATATGACGGTTTGTTTTCCAAAAGCTCATAACTAATCAGTTTGCCGCGTCCGATAATTGATTTAGCAACCAACCACCTCGCATAATTAAACCCTGCCGGATTAATACTGGCAAAGGCGGGTTTTAGCTTAACCTCCGCAGCAATTTCCTGACCGGCCTTAAGTGGCACAAAATCCGTTGTTGAACGAGAATGATAAAGCGTAATTTTTGGCTGCCACCACGCTATACTGGTATGGGTATCTAATTGATGTAGTTCTACAGTAATTTTTTGCCAGTATTGATTATTATCAACTGCCAAGATCTCGCCAATTATGCTAGAGTTGGCCGTTTTTTGTTGGATATTAACAATCCATGACTGATAATAAAGCGCGTGGCTAGTCATCCAACACACGCCAAATATGAAGCCAGCAGCCCAGAGCTTTCTTTTAACAAGTGAAGCTACAAGTGCAATCAAGCTAACATATAGGATTGGTAGGCTAAGTAAGTTAGGCCAGAATAGCGATGAAGTCATTGCTAGCAAACTTGCTAGTAAAAAGGCATTCATGTGTCATAAGAAGTTTATTATCAATAACAAACTATATGCCAAAAAAAACGATACAACGATTTATTCCTAAAACTGAAGATCTAAAAGCAAACAAGCATCTAAAATTTTTTGGTGATTGGCTACATAATCCAAATTTATGGCACCTTAATCGGCGCTCAGCAGCGGGTGCGTTTGCCATAGGTTTATTTGTGGCTTTTATTCCGCTGCCATCGCAAATGATAATTGCGGCAGCTTTTGCCATTATGTTTAAGGTAAATCTCCCTTTATCCGTCGCTTTAGTTTGGATTTCTAACCCCTTTACTATTCCAGCAATTTTCTATTTTTGCTATTTAGTAGGAACCGGTATCTTGGGTCAACCTGTAGCCGATTACCATATAGAGCTGACCTGGCAAGGCCTAGAACATCTCATTGCCACTATTGGCCCTGCGTTTTTATTAGGCAGCTTAGTCTGTGGTATTGTTTTTTCGGTGTGTGGGTATTTTGCTATTAACGCATTGTGGCGTTATTCAGTTAGGCGTCGCTACCGTAAACGCCGCTAGATGTCCAAAACAAAAAAGGAGCCTTACAGCTCCTTTTTTGTTGATGTGGTTAACCTAATTCTTGAGCTGGTTTAACTCGGGTAGCCTGCCAAGCTGGCCATATAGTCGCTAACATACTTAGTACCAGCGCTGCCACAACGACGGCTATAACATCTGTCCAAATAAGCTCAACGGGAAGGAAGTTGATAAAGTAAATATCAGCAGAAAGCAAACTATGCCCTATTAGAGCTTCAATCAACGCAACTAATTTGGGCAAACTCAAACTACCTAACACGCCTAACAATGCCCCCCACGCACAACCTAACACCCCGTTATATGAGCCGTATACGATAAAGCTCTTCAATAAGGTTTGGTCACTCGCACCCATGGTTTTTAAAATAGCAATATCACCACGCTTTTCGCTTACCGCCAAAATCAAAGTGGATACGATATTGAAACTAGCTACTGCCACTATCAATAACATTATCGCGTACATAATGGTGCGAACTAACTGAATGTCTTGGTAGAGATAGCCATGTTGGCGGATCCAACTTTTAATATAAACCAGTTGTGGAAAGGTTTTCGCTACGGAACGCACCACTTGGTCTGCTTGTAAGGGATCTGCTACCTTCAAGCTAATTCCAGAAACGCCGTCTTGCCAGGTCATCAGTTGCTGGGCAAATGCCAAATTAATAAAGGCCAGTTGATTATCCAGTTGTCCCCCAGCCTTCATCAAGCCCACAACCTTAACCCGAACCCGCTGTGGTGAACTTAAACGGTTTTGTTGATTAGCTTTAGGCAACAACAAAGTAACCTGCTCGCCTTCAGTTACATCAAGCAGTTTGGCGATACCCGAACCCAAAACAATTTGCGGCTGATTACTTGCCAAGGCTTGCCAAGCGCTATCCCCAACATATTGATGAAGGTTAGTTACATTCTTCTCTAAGTTTGGATCGATGCCCTTTAGCGACAAGGCTTTCATCTGTTTGCCTTTTTGCACCAGTGCGCTAAAGCTAACATACGGAGCTGTGCCCAGTACCTTGGTATGGTCCATGGCAGTAGTTAACAGCTGCAGATGAGCACTCAAGGGAGGGTTTACCGCCTCTAGTTCGCCATGGCTTACAATCGCTAAAAAGCGCTCGCGCAACTCTCGCTCAAAGCCATTCATGACCGAAAGGCCAATGATCAAAACTGCTACACCCAACACAATGCCTAAAGTAGAAGAGGCTGAGATAAACGAGATAAATCCATTACTATGTTTGGCTCGGTGATAACGCAAGCCAATAAAAAATGACAAAGGCAAACGCATTCTATTCGCCCTTGCTCACAAAGTTTCCATCTTGCATATATGCTTGGCGGGTAAACTTAGCAGCTAAAGCTAAATCATGAGTAACCACAACAAACGCTGTATTTAAATCTCGGTTTAGTTCCAAAATAAGTTGATAAATAGATTCTGTGCTTTGGCTATCTAAATTTCCGGTGGGCTCATCGGCTAGCACCAAGCTTGGCTCATTAACCAAGGCGCGAGCGATAGCCGTGCGCTGGCGTTCGCCTCCCGATAACTCGGATGGTCGGTGCTTTAAGCGATGGCCTAAACCAACTCTCTCCAATAAAGCTTGCGCTTTTTGCATAGCAGTCTTTTTTGCCATTCCCGCTATTAACAGGGGCATTGCAACATTCTCGATGGCCGAGAACTCACCTAACAAGTGGTGAAATTGATAGATAAAACCAAGTTTTTGGTTACGTAAGCCAGCTAATTGCTTGCTACTTAAACCGTCGATAGCTTTTCCATCGATACTTACCGTGCCCTTGTTTGCTTCATCTAGTCCACCAAGAATATGCAATAAGGTACTTTTACCAGAGCCCGAGCTACCTACAATGGCCACTGCTTCACCAGCATTCACTTCAAAATCAACGCCATGAAGCACTTCAGTAGATTGATTGCCGTCTTGGTAAGTTTTATATATTTCTTTCGCCACTAATACGGGCTGAGCATTAATCTCATTCATAACGAAGTGCCTCTGCAGGATGGATTTTGCTGGCGCGCCAAGCGGGATAAATCGTCGCGACAATGCTTAACAACATGGCTGCAAGGGTGATAAAGATAATTTGCTCACTGCGTTGCAATACAGGTAACCCTGCACCACCAAAGTTGGCCGCAAAGTTAAGGCCAATAGCAGACATAACACTATTAATATTGGAACTTAACCACCAGCCACTTAAGGCTCCAACGGCAGCGCCAATGCATCCGCTCCAGGCACCTTGCATAACAAACACCATTACTACCTTATCGCGCGATAAACCTAGGGTTTGCAATATGGCCACATCGCTGCGCTTTTCCCCTACCATCATCACCAAACTCGACAGTATGTTAAACGCAGCCACCGCAATAATTAGGCAAAACAGCATGCCCATCATGTTTTTTTCCATTTTAACTGCGGCAAATAACTCGCCGTAAAAGCGCCGCCAATCTTGAAACTCAACATTGTGCTGATTGAGGCTAGCGGCAATGTTTTCTATTTGGAACGGATCATCAAGAAACACTCGCTGTTGGCTCACAGCGGAAAGCGGAGAGCGCAATAGGCGCGCGCTATCTTCTATATTGAGTAAAATAAATTGTTTGTCGACTTCTGCGGCAAACTCAAATATTCCTGAAACAACAAAATTGCGCTGTGAAGGCATTTCTCCTAATGGGGTATATACCAATCTGTCGGTAGCCAGCAGCCTAATTGTGTCACCTAAGCGCACGCCCAGAGCGTTAGCCGTACCAATGCCTATTACTACGTTGTAACTGCCTACTTGCAAGCTATCTAGATCACCAATCAGCATTTTTTCACGCAGCAAAGCTGCATCTTGTTGTTGCTCGATATCGATACCCTGCATCATCGCGGCATGTAAGTTACTACTACTTTGTAGTACCACTTCACTCAGCACCAATGGTGCGGTAGCTAACGAGGACAAGTTATTAGGCAAGGTTTGCTGGTTAGCAATAGTAAGATGAGGGACTAAATTGAGGATGCGTTGCTTTAACTGGTTTTCAAAACCATTCATTACCGAAATAACCGTAATAAGCGCAGCTACCCCTAATGTAATGCCTAAAGTAGAAAACCAACTCACAAACGATGCAAAACGTTGCTGTTTGGCTCCTCGCGAGAACCGCCATGCTATAAAGCCAATTAATTTCATTGAAGCAACGAACATCCCTAGGCACAAAAAAACGCGCTAATCATACCGCGCGGCACTAAGGCCAACAAGTCACAACTCTTGCTTAATCACATAAAAAACAAAGATATTCAGATTATTTGCAATCCGCTACGCAACTTGTTGTAATTTCGCCTTCAACTACGCTTTAAGCATGGTCTATTTGACAACTCGCCGCACGGCGCTTCTGGGAATGTATGCAGGAACAACAATATTTTAGCGTTACTCATCAACTTAATGTAAACCTTGAGTTAATTGAGCCAAATGACTTACCTCAGACAAAAGCAGCATTTGAAGCCAGCATTCCTGAGCCCTTTACCTTGGCTAACCCAGGACAGCATCATTCTCTGCTCGGTTTGCGCGCCATTAAACAGCTGGGCGAAGCAGGCGAACAGCTTTTATCTTATCTACATGCTCAAGAACAAAAGCTAAACCGGGTGTTAAGTTACGTGCTCGTGCAACAAGACAGCCCTGAACACCGTACGCTTAGTCATCAATTTGGCGGCTCAGAAATCCATTGTTTCTGGTCGCAAGCCTTGCAACCAGGACAAGCAGTAAAGCTAAAAATTTTTCTGCCAGAAGAGTCCACTGCCGTTTATTGCTATGGCGAAGTACAGCAATGCAAAGCCATTGCTCATCGCAGTGAACACTTGGTAGAAATAAACTATACCTTGATTCGAGACGAGGATGTTGAAGCACTGGTTAGAGCCAGCTTACACATTCAAAGCCAGCAGCTAAAAGCCCGAGCAGATGCTCGCCAACAAGCCGAAAAATAAGAGTTCTCAGTGTTACTAAATTTACCCTGCCCAGTTGATGCTGGCGACCAAAAGCAAGTAAGCAACTTACCCGGTAGCGCGCTTGCTTTTGTTATTCAAGAATACATCGCGCAACTTGATGCGCCGATCGTGATTTTAACGGAAGATACCCGTAGCGCCCTGCAAATAGAGCGAGAGGTAAACGGCTTAAAACCTCAGCGTGCCTTGCATTTACTACCCGACTGGGAAACCTTGCCTTACGACACTTTCTCACCGCACCAAGATATTGTATCGCAACGTATTTTAAGCCTTAATCAACTAAGTCACGATAAAAACAGCGTACTTATTGCCCCCATAGCTACCTGGCTGCAACGTTGTGCGCCAGCTGAATTTTTAGCCAAGCACAGCTTGCAGCTTAAAGTGGGTCAAAGCTTAAGCCTCAATGCTTTTAAAGAGCGTTTAGTTAGCGCCGGTTATCAGCATGTTGACCAAGTAATGGAGCACGGCGAGTTTGCTCTTCGCGGAAGCTTGTTAGACCTCTTCCCCATGGGTAGCAATCTGCCATTTCGCTTAGACTTTTTTGATGATGAGCTAGACAGCATTCGCGAGTTCGATCCCGATACCCAGCGCAGTGCAGAGCAGCGCAAAAGCATTACCTTGTTACCAGCGCACGAGTTCCCGACCGATGCAGGCGGCATAGAAACCTTCCGCCAACAGTGGCGCGACCGTTTTGAACCAAGCCGAGATGCGGGCTCCATCTATCAACAAGTCACCAAAGGCATAATGCCAGCGGGCATTGAGTATTATCTACCGTTATTTCATGCTCACACCGAAAGCTTAACCGACCAATTAGCCACCAACACGGTGATTCTTAAAGTCGGTGATTTGGATCATGCCGGTAAGCAATTTTGGAGTGAGTTGACAGACCGCTATGAAAATCGACGCTACGACAAAGCGCGGCCGATCTTACCGCCAGACGAGTTATATCAAAGTACCGAGCAATGCTTTAAAGAACTAAAACAGTTCGCAGGAGTAAAACTGCATAAAGCCCCGGCCCGTAATAGCCAAGGTAAACTGAATCTAGATGCCCACGCGCTGCCAGACTTAAGCGTAAATCACCGTTTGAATTTGCCTTTGCAAGCGCTAAGTCATTACCTAGAGCATCACCCAAAACCTAAAACCTGTTTTATCGCCGAAACAGAAGGCCGTCGCGAAGCCCTAAAAAACTTACTTAGCCCACTTAAGCTGCGCATCAAAGATGTTGCCAGTATCAGTGAGTTTTTGGCAAGTAAAGACAGCTTAGCCATGGTAGTTGCACCTCTAGATAAGGGCTTTGAGCTAAAAGATCCCAATATTCAGCTAATTAGTGAAGTTGATTTACTTGGCGACAAAGTTCGTGCAAGACAACGTAAGGCCTCCAGTAAAACACTTAATCCTGATGTACTTATTCGCAACTTAGCTGAGCTAAGTATTGGTCAGCCAGTAGTACACATTGAACACGGGGTTGGCCGCTATCATGGTTTAAGCAGCTTTGAAAACGGTGGTATTAAAACTGAATTTTTAACCCTAGAGTATGCCAACGAAGCCAAGCTTTACGTGCCGGTAAATGCCCTGCATTTAATTAGTCGCTACTCCGGCGCTAACGACGAAACCGCACCTCTGCATAAACTAGGTAATGACCAGTGGCAAAAAGCCAAAGCCAAAGCTGCTGAGAAAATTCGCGATGTTGCCGCCGAGTTACTAGAAGTTTACGCAAAACGCGCCGCTAAACCCGGCTTTGGTTATGAGCTAGATGATGCCGCCTACCAACAGTTTGCTGCCGATTTCCCATTTGAAGAAACCGATGACCAGCAACAGGCCATTGGCGCAACCTTGCAAGATATGCAAACACCTAACGCCATGGACCGCTTAGTATGTGGTGACGTAGGTTTTGGTAAAACAGAAGTTGCCATGCGCGCAGCATTTGTTGCCGTAAATGCTGGCAAACAAGTCGCAGTATTAGTACCAACCACCCTATTGGCCCAGCAACACTTCGACAACTTTAGCGATCGTTTTGCCAATTGGCCGATAGAAGTCGCTTCTTTATCTCGCTTTAAAACCACCAAAGAACAAAATGCTGTCTTAAAGGATCTCGCAGCCGGCAAAGTGGATGTAATTATTGGTACCCATAAACTGCTTAGCAAAGACGTTAAATTTGCCGATTTAGGTTTGTTGGTCATCGACGAAGAACATCGCTTCGGGGTGCGCCAAAAAGAGCAGATTAAAGCGATGCGTGCTAACGTCGATATTCTTACTCTTACCGCTACGCCAATTCCTCGAACCTTAAATATGGCAATGAGTGGCATGCGTGATCTATCGATTATTGCGACCCCACCAGCGAAGCGCTTGGCAGTAAAAACCTTTGTTCGCCAGCACGACCCCGCGCTAATTAAAGAAGCAATTAGTCGAGAAGTGATGCGTGGCGGTCAAGTTTACTTCTTGCATAACAAAGTCGAAACCATCGAACGTGTAGCACAAGAGCTTAAAGAATGGTTACCACAAGCGCGAATTACCGTGGCTCATGGTCAAATGCGTGAACGCGAACTTGAACGAATCATGGGTGACTTCCACCACCAACGCTTTAATGTCCTGGTGTGTACCACTATCATTGAGACCGGTATCGACATCCCTAGTGCCAACACCATCATTATTAACCGCGCCGATAATTTTGGTTTAGCTCAGTTGCACCAATTACGTGGTCGTGTTGGCCGTTCGCACCACCAGGCTTATGCGTATTTATTAACACCTCCACCCAAACTCATTACTAAAGACGCCAAAAAGCGTTTAGATGCCATATCGCAACTAGAAGATTTAGGCGCCGGCTTCACACTCGCAACCCACGACTTAGAAATTCGCGGCGCGGGTGAGCTATTAGGCGACGATCAAAGTGGCCAAATTGAGGCTGTTGGCTTCACGCTTTACATGGAAATGTTAGATAGAGCAGTCACTGCATTAAAAAATGGTCAAGATCTAAATTGGGACTTAAGCCAGAACGACCAATGTGAAGTAGAACTGCGCCTACCCGCCCTGCTGCCCGATGATTACATCTTTGATGTGACAACGCGCTTAACCATGTATAAACGCATTGCTAACTGTGCCAACCAAGCTGAAATGCGTGAACTACAAGTAGAGCTTATTGATCGCTTTGGCTTATTGCCCGACCAAGCCAAGAACTTGTTTGAAGTGCAAAAACTTAAAATTGATGCCGAGCATCTAGGTATAAAACGTATCGAAGCAGGGCCTAAAGGCGGCCAAGTTGAGTTTGCCGAAAGCACAAAAGTTAATGCCGCTTTTCTAGTAAGCCTGTTACAATCACAGCCAGCTATTTATCGATTAGAGGGTGCCAACAAACTTAAGTTTGCGGTACCTAGCGATAGTCCGGAACAACGATTAAGCTTAATTGAATCATTATTGGAGCAATTTACTGCCAATGCGACTAACTCTTAAACATGCCCTGCAGCTAGGTAGCTTAGCTGTAGTATGCCTCGCCAGCCTACCAAGTATCGCTCAAGAGCCTCGTTGGTTTGATATTGAAGTTATCTTTTTTAAACGCAATGTAAGTGTAGAAAGTAGCCAAGAGTACTGGCCGCAACCACAAAGCCTTAATGCCAGCACTAGCGAACCTTTATTGGCTCCACTATTCGGCTGTAGCAAAGAGCAAGAGCCTTGTATTGCCCCTCGATTTGACAAGCTGCCTGTAAGCATCGATGGCAGAGGATGGCCAATCAGCGGCGCAACTAAACGTCAAATGCTTAGTAAGGACCAGCTAGAACTAAACGAAGAGTTTGCTAAACTTAGCCAACACGCTGCATTCACCCCTTTGTTACACCTAGGCTGGCGAGAGATTGTTGCTCCTCGCAACCGCGCTAAACACTACCTAGTGCAAGCTGGCGAAGACTTTTCTACCCGTTTCAATGAAGAAGGTCATTTATTGGGCTCTGTAAGCTTTTCTAACGAGCAATATGTAACAGAAAGCCAAAGCTTCGATTTAGCCGCTGAAGACATTTCGTTGTTTGATGAATCCGACTCAGCAATTGCCGCTTTGGGTATTGACCCAGAACCTACACCGGCTATTTGGGAACTTGAAGGCGGCATCCGCGTTTATCTACAGCACTACCTGTATATCGAAAGCGAGTTACTGCTAAAACGCCCTGTGGAAGTGGAGCTGTTATTGAATGAACCAGAACCTCAGCCTGAGCAATCCGCTGAATTACCACAGCAATCTACTGTTATCACGGAAGAAAACACCGTAGAAGTTCCTGCCAATGTTGCCGTTGCTGAAGTTGTAGCCCCCAGTGAAGGGCAAAACGTAGTTGTATTAAGTGCTAACACTGAGACGGTGGAACAAGGTAGCTTAATTAGTGAGTTTCAAACCGAAGAACAATTGCACAGCTTTAAGTTTGATCAAAAACGTCGGGTTCGCTCTGGCGAAATTCATTACTTTGACCACCCTTTAATGGGCATGTTAATTCAAATTCGTCGCAGCCCGGAAGAGCAAACTAACGCTTCTGTCGATACCGAGCAAACACCTATAACCGATGCTCAAGCTGAATCAGATCCTATCGTCGAAGCCGAGCAAGCTAATTTTAATGAAGCATCAGAGCTTAGTAGCGAACAGCAAAACAGCTCTGTTACACCCGCTTCTTAAGTACATTTGTGTTACTTGCTAATCAACCCAGCGTGCTATTTGCTTGTGCGCTGTTAAGCAGAACCTGGTTATTGCTGGCCATTGCCGCCAGCTCTCGACAAACCGGCGACAAAATACTGGGTCTACTCTACCCCGACCATTTTTGGTTTTACGTTGGCTTGGCTATGGGTGCTCTGCCGCTCACTCGATTGATCTTTCCGAAACTATGGCAAAAGCTCTCCATTAGGAGTCAGCTTTGGGGCATTTTAGTTCTATTATTCAGCGACATAGCCATTCAGATCCACTCTATTAATTTAAACTACTGGCGCTTTGAAACACTTAATGCCATCACTTTATGGATAAGCTTAATGTTGAGCTTTATTGTGTTCAAATCCGCTTTAGAAAAACACCCTTCGCATTAAATCACGTTAAAAAAGCCCAGTTAATAAAACCAAGAGCCTGACTTTGTACCTTTAGAGTAAAGGTACCATCTAATTAAGCAGCCCAGAGGCTGCTTTTTTATTTTAATCATCAATCCTACTCGCTTAGTGCAACTTAAGCTTAGGCCTTAATACTTGGTTTATGCGCCCAACTAACATCATCAAGCCTGTTTTCATGTAACCATGTAAGGCGATTTGGTGCATGCGATATAAGGAAATATACATTATCCGTGCGATGCGCCCTTCAATCATCATAGAGCCCTGCATCAAGTTCCCCATTAACGAACCAACGGTTGAATAGCGGCTGAGGGATACTAGTGAACCGTGATCTTTATACTCAAACTCTAACAGTGGCTTTTCTTCTATTTGACGCACAATATTTTTAAACACCAATGTTGCCATTTGATGGGCCGATTGAGCACGAGGAGGTACAAAGCCATCTTCGCCCATAGCGCAACTGGCACAATCACCAATTGCATAAACGTTGCTATCGCGAGAGGTTTGCAGAGTAGGCCTAACCACTAACTGATTAATGCGGTTAGTTTCTAATCCACCTAAGTCCTTCATGAACTCTGGACACTTAATGCCAGCAGCCCATACCATGATATCGGCTTTAATTAACTCACCATCTTTAGTGGTTAACCCCTCAGGTGTGGCTTCTGTCACCATGGTTTTAGTGCGAACATCAACACCCATTTTTTGTAACTCAGAATGCGCAGAACTAGAAATACGTACTGGTAAAGCGGGTAAGATTTTTTCCCCAGCCTCAACCAAAGTAACCGCCAAACTAGAGTGACTTAAATTAGGTACACCGTAAGCTCGAAGCTGGTCTAAAGCGTTATGCAGCTCAGCTGAAAGTTCTACGCCAGTAGCACCTGCGCCTACAATAGCAACTCGGACTTTTTCACCTTTTTGCGCTTCATCATTTTGTGAATACTGTAAAAAACGATTAAGCATGCGACGATGGAATAAATCAGCGCGGCTTGGGTTATCGAGGAAAATACAATTGTCTTTAACGCCTTTAGTATTAAAGTCATTGGAAACCGAACCAATCGCCATTATTAAGTAGTCGTAGTTAAGTTGGCGAGACGGCAGAACTTCTTTACCTTCCTCTACCATTGGCTTTAGGGTCACTAACTGATCTTCACGGTTTATGTCGTCAACTTCACCTAGTTGAAACTCAAAACCATGATTAGCTGCATGAGAGCGATAACTAAGCGCATCAATGCCAGCATCTAATGAACCGGTGGCTACTTCGTGCAACAGGGGTTTCCAAAGGTGGGTGCGGTTTTTATCCACCAGCACTACACTTGCTTGACCCTTTTTACCCAGTTTACGCCCTAAACGTGTCGCTAGCTCTAAGCCACCGGCACCACCACCAACTACAACGATTCTAGTCATGCTTGATTGTTTCCTTGTAACAACTTGAAGTGTTTTTGCTTTACCAAAAAGGCTTTTTATTTATGTTGTGTGCCTTCAACTGCTGATGAAGCAGCGCTCATTATACGTAACTTGACTGAGATCACAAAAAGAGCGCAATAAAAAAGAGGGATTAGCCCCCTCTTTTGAGAAAAATATAAGCTTCTAAAGACTTGGTAAACGTTTTAAAGACTTAATTAACTGTAAGTGATGACTAATGTCTTTAAATTTATGACTTTGCTCTTTATCCCACACCACTTGATAGTATTCTTTTAGCTCTTGTTCTGAAATTTTATTATCCAATACTTCATCGTTTTCCGACAACACCACTGTGCAGTTGCCTTTGTTCTTGGTCCGAAACTCAGTAACACACTTCGAAGCAATATCAATATACTCTTCTGGCCGCTCGATGCGTCCTTGCATATTTACTTCTGGGTGTAAATTAGGGTTGAAAATCACCGAGGGAATACCACATAAAAAGCCAATTCGCTCGCTCCAGTAGCCCCCTAAACCCACTCCACAAATCACTACTTCTTCTTCGGCACTTAACATAAGTTGCTTGTGTACTTCTTTAAGAAGATGACTCATGTCATGCCTTGGGTGAATGGTACTATAGCTAATAGGTCGAACATCAGGATCAACAAATTGCAGCTGCAGCACTTTTTCGTGGTTACCCGGGCTTGTTGAGTCAAAGCCGTGTAGATAAATAATCATCTCGCTTTACCTTCCTTAGAATCACATACTAAAAACAAGTGTATTTATAAACTGTTTGTTTCACTACTCATTTGCGCTATTTTCGCTGCGCGAGCGGCAATTTCTTTATAATGAGCTTGCGCTTCTAACTCAGACCAACTAAGTGGATATGCTTTGCCAACTAAACGCTCACCGGCGGGCACATCAGTGTGCTCTAGACCATCTAGCAAACTAATGCTTGCTTCTCGATCATTACAGGCGAGCAACAAATCACAGCCAGCATTTAGTGCCTGTTTAGCGCGCGCCACATGATCGCCCGCCACTGCCGCACCTTTCATGCTTAAATCATCACTAAATACTAGACCTTTAAACGCCAAACTTTTGCGTAGAATTTGCTGCAGCCAAATCTTAGAAAAACCTGCCGGCTTTTCATCGACTTGTGAGTAAATAACATGTGCAGGCATCACCGCATCCAACTTATTTTGGGCTATTAGCGAGGCAAACACTTGCATATCTTGCTGTTGAATGTCGGCAAAAGAGCGGTTATCACGCGCCTCTAAATGATGTGTATCGGCTTTTACATTACCATGACCAGGAAAGTGCTTACCGGTGGCTTTCATTCCTGCTACCAACATACCATCGACAAATGCGCTGGCAAGCTGAGTAATTTGTTCTGGCTTGTCACTAAATGCCCGCTGGCCAATTACGTCACTCACGCCATTAATATCTAACACGGGAGCAAAACTGATATCAATGTCGCAAGCTCGCAGCTCAACCGCCATTAACCAACCTAATTGCTTTGACCATTCAATGCCAGACAAGCCTAGCTGATTGGCGGTGTTGGCAATTTTCCCCATCGCAGGTATAGCAGAAAACTGCTCTCTAAAACGTTGAACACGCCCACCCTCATGGTCAACAGCAATCAGTAAACGCTGTTTGCTAGACGCTCTAATGGTTCTTACTAGCTCTATTAATTGAGCTCGGTCTTGATAATTACGGCTGAACAAAATAACCCCAGCAACTAAAGGATGCTGAAGCATTTCGCGTTCTTCTGTGCTGAGTTCAGTACCAAGTAAATCTAAAAAAAGAGGCCCCATCTATGGCTACCATCCAAAAGTAGATTTAGTTTCGGCCTTACGGATTTCAGTCTCATCAGCCCATTCAACTAAACCGGTTTTGAGATCCATTAAGCGCATGGTCATTTTGTAATAAACGTCTTTAGTCTTTTTGTTGGTTTTTACAATACTGGCTAGATTACCATAAAGCATATACTCAGCGCCGACCTGTTGACCAAATGCAATCGCTTTTGAGGGGTCAACTAAACCAACCTCATTTTGAAAGTCGAGCTGCTCTCGCACTTCATTCACGCGGCTCATATCAACAAATCGAAATTTGCCCGATTGCAATAACTTGGTGCTGATGGAATCAGTTACCGATTCGGTATCGATGTGTTCAGTAGTTTTATTTTTGATCCGTTCAACAAACACAATGGGGCGATTATTGGCGGTGATTTCCGCTAACAAAGGAGATGAGATCATGGAGTCAGTCATTTCGCCAGCAATCTTCTGCAAATCACTCGAGCCAAAAGCAACATCTACAGTTTCAACTTCTTGAGGGTCGCCATAGCTCACCTGAGTTGAACACCCAGTCAAGGTAAATGCCAGTACGGATGCTGCTAATACAAGTTTTTTCATGGGATATCTCTCTGTTATTCAACTTCTCTAACATAAATTTTGAAATGGTTGGCGTTGTGAACTAACGCCACCGATTGCACCTGAATTTGTTGCTTGCCGTGCAAGCTTAGCGGCGTCCATGCTGTTGTTGCATTGTTCAATTGTACATTGTTACTGTCGTACCAATAAAAACGATACTGTAAATTTAAGTCGCCTTTGAACAAAGATTGTATCGTGGCGACACCACGCAGGCGATCCATACCTTGGTGAGTTGCTGCATCAATAATGGTGAGCTTACGACCTAGATTAAGGTTATCTACGATTAACCATTGTTTACCATCAGGTTTGCCTGAGTCGGCTGCAATCCCTGAAGTATCAGTGGTGCACCCAACCAACAATACACTTAGTAACAGCAAATATTTCATAGCTTTACCCTCTTCATAAATTAAATACTTGAGCAGGAGCACCCAAATCACTGGTTAACACCAAAGTAACTTTTCTAGGCCTTAAAGTAATGCTTGTGGATGGTTCAATTAACCCCTCAAATTCTAGAGTATGTTCACCAACAGGCAAAGCTTTAACAGCAATCTGTGCTAAAGCTGGTAAGGTTTGCCAACTACGTGTATCGGCGCGCTCTGAAGCAACATTGTAAATATTGACTAAGGCATTTGCCCAATTTTCTTCGTCATCAGCTCTGTCTTTATTCACTTCTCGCCTAAATTGGTCTTTGGTGATAACTCGCAAGATTTGCCGTAGTAATATGCCTGGTAAATCTTGCTGCAGCTGCTTAGCTGCTAATTCATCAAACTGCACTAAACGTTCGGTAGCAAACTGTTCACCATTAACCGTGAGCTTTTGTGGAATGCTTACTTGGGCATTTTCCCTCATAATGGGCAGCGCTACCGTGTAGGTTTGCCAGCGATTATGGTTATAAAGTGGTAAAGTAAAACGGGCTTCTTGGCGAGCTGCAACGATTGATTGTTCATGGAGAACAATCAGCAACCCTTGTTGTTTACTTAAGGGAACAGCCTCTGCATGGGTATACTTTTTATAGTCACTCATCGAGAGTTTCTTGCCAAGGCGGGCTACTTCGGCTTGTAAATAGCTATTATTAGGCGCCAGTGCTAAGGCTTTTCGGTAATCGATGTAAGCATCATCCTCTTGCCCCGCCGCCAAGTACAATGCAGCTGATAGAGCAAACGTTAAACCATTTTGAAAAGCATTATCCACGGTTTTATCGTTGGAGTTTAGTCGCGGGTATTCTTGCATTAAATCGTCGTATTGTGCTTTGTAATCCCGTAATTGCTCTTCTAGGCTAATTGGTGCTTCTTGCATAGCTTGTTGTTGAATCATTGCCGCACGGCGCACCTCAATCAATGCCGACTCTAGGCCATTGCTATGCAAGTAATTTATCGCCTGATAATGATGCAACATAACCTGTTCATAAACAGGAATATGGTACTCAATAAAGTTGTCGTTGGTCGCCAAGGCCGAAACATTCTGTAAACCCGTTGATAAACGGTACTCCGCTTGCCGAGATAACCACTTAAGTTGTTCGTCAACGGTAGTAAAATGTGTTTGGCTTTGTTCATAATCGCCAGCGAGGTAGCTCATGCGGCCTTTTTCTAGTTGCTTAAGGTAGTAGTTGTTATCCCCTTTGCTTCCTTCGGCCAAAAAATCTGAGGCAAGTTCAAACTTCCCAGACCCAAGTTGGTAGCGACTCGCTCGTAATTGCTCATCGTAGCTCACAAAAAGATCACTAAAAACCGCGCTGCTGCAGCCAAGTAATACTATGCTGCAAACAAACGCAGCAAAAAAAGCTCGTGTTCTAAACAAAAGAATGTAAGCGAACTGACGGTTTACTAACATGCACTTAAACATGCGAGGTTTGAAGGCCATTTGTCTAAGTAAAACTCACGTGATGAAGAACCCTAGTTATAAACTATTTTGCTATTCAGACCCAACTTAGCTGTGAGTTATTTAGCAAAAAAGCACCTTAGCTGTACTTAATTTGTACAATTGACTTTAGATAAAAGTTTAAAAGGTAAAGTCTTCGATGGATCAGCCGCTAATATCAGTATAAAAGCGGCCTGCGCGAGTAGAGTTGTGATCTCTTACATAGTAAGAATAGACAACACAGGGCATACTTTTAACAAAATAAAATAATATAAAAACTATAAATAGCTAACAAGAACGGTTGGTCGAGGAATTATGAAAAAAAAGTCACTGAACGTAGCCTCATCGCTCCAATTTTTTAAGAATATTTCTATTGTTCATCGAGTAAACATTGGTTTCGGCTTTCTAGTTTTAATGATGGTACTTACCAATGTATTGTCGTTACAAACAGGCAGTCGCTTCAACCAGCAACTTGATACCGTAACAGAAGAAGCCACACCATTAGTGCTACAAAGTAGTCAGTTTGCGGTAGATTTGCTCACCGCCGATAAGTACTTTAAAGATGCCCTAACCTCTAGCGAATCTAATGCTATTAAAGCTAGCAGCGAGGCTTTTGAGCAAAGCGAGTTAGTATTTATTTCTTCACTTGGCACGTTACGCTCTATGTCGGAAGGCAATGCTGAGTTGGAATCTCGTTTAGATGCCCTAAACTCGCTAGATCAAAACTACTTCCAAGTCGCTAAACAGGTAATGAATGACAACATTAATTACTTGGAAGACTTACAATCGGTTAAGCGTAGCACCAACCAATTGTCGGTAATGCTACCGCAACTTAAGAAAAACCTATCAGATAAAGTAGCTGCATTGAACGATGATTACATTCGTTGGGCGGCTGAGAGCTTCTTAAATGCTATGGCCGTTATCGAGCTTAATACCTTAGAAGGCTTAAACACTAGCCAATCCAAAAAGGTTTCAGTCATCCTTAACCGCAACAACAAGCTAATCAAAAACTTCTTAAGTGCCACTTCTGACTTAGAGGAGGAAATACCTGAATTACGCAATGATATGGGCCACCAAATTGATCAGTTTGTGAAGGATTCAACTAAATCCGACGGTGTACTAGCGGCCCACTTAAAAGTGACTCAAGATAGTGAAGCAATTGCTAAACGTGTGAGTGAAACCTCTCTGCAGATTACCGAAGCGATTAGCCAGCTATCTAGCATTAACGACATCGCCAATGCGCAAGTTGACAATGCTTCAGAAAATGCGAATAAAATGCTAGAAGCTAGCCGCATACAGCTAATTACAGCAATGGTTATAGTGATTCCGCTAGCGCTATTAGTTGCTTGGAACGTTGCAAGCTCTATCAAACAGCCACTTAATTTGTTACTCAAAACGCTCAAAGCTGCAGCTGCGGGCGATATGACAGAAACAGTGAAATACCAAAGTACTAACGAATTTGGACAGCTAGCCGATTCAGCCAACAGCATGATGGAGCAAATGCGTTCCGTGTTAAATGACATAAGCGAAGCAGCAGAAAGCCTATCTAACGTGTCTAAAGGCAACTCTACTACCCTCAATACCGCAAAAATTGAGTTAGATAATCAACGACAAGAAACGGCTTCAGTTGCTGCCGCCATGACTGAAATGGAACAATCGGTAAGAGAAGTGGCCAAGAGCGCTAACATTACTTTGGAAAAAGTAATGGAAGTTGAAGAAGCGGCAAACTCTGGCCGACAAGTGATGAGCAACAACATCACCACTACACACCAATTATCAGAAAAACTAGAGCATAGTAGTTCAGTTATTGGTGAAGTTGACAGCATGAGTAACAGTATTGGCTCAATCTTAGATGTAATCAGAGGCATTGCCGACCAAACCAATTTATTGGCTTTAAACGCTGCGATTGAAGCCGCTCGTGCTGGCGAGCAAGGCCGTGGATTTGCAGTAGTAGCTGACGAAGTGCGAGTATTAGCACAGAAAACCACCAATTCAACAACCGAAATTCAATCTATGATTGAAAACCTCCAAAGAAGCGCTCAACGCGCTGTATCGGTTATGTCGGAGTGTTCTTCAGAAATGCAAGCCAGTATTTCTCAAAGCTCTGACGCTAACGGTGCAATGGAGGAAATCCAAGGCATTATTACTCAAATCTCTGATATGAGTAGCCAAATTGCTGCTGCGGCAGAACAACAGCAAGCCACCGGCGCTGAGATATCCAACAACCTTAACCGTATCTCAGATATTAGTGATGAGAACTACCAAAGCATTGAAATAGTGACAAGCACAAGTGAAGAGCTTGGTGAATTAGCAGGACAGCAAGACTCACTAGTTAAACGCTTTACCCTTTAGGTTTCACTGCAACTAAAAAAGGCTCCTTTAGGAGCCTTTTTTAGCGATAAACCTCTGATATTGCTCCCTTTCCTACCCCTTCGTAAGCAATAACTTTCAAACTATGTCCTTCCATCACGCTTGCTAAGGTAGATGCAATATACGCAGCTAAATTCTCGACAGTAGTCTCACAGGGCAGAATGTCTGTTTCTTGTTTGGGTAGCACTAGTTCAAAATAACCTTGCGGCGATTGATAGGCAAACGCGTAATGGTTTTGCCAGGCTTGCTGTTGGTAAAAGCTAATGTCTTGCTGGCTAATTTCATCACTTTCGCTACCAAGGTAAATATTGCGCCACTTCATCGCCCAACTGGTGGCTAAGTCAATGTCGTACTCCCCATCTACCTGAATTTCTATAGTGGAACGATGCCCATGAGCGATACGCTGACAATTGCCATCGTGCTTTTTCAATCCGTGGCTATAGTGATAATAAGGACCATCGATAGATTCGTGTCTTAAGGTAATAACCAAATCTTGAATGTTCGCCGGCAGTTGCTCTAAAACGACATTTTTTACGTACGCGGTTAAGGCTTCGTTACTCACCTCTACCGAGTCAATAAAGGTATACGCTTCATCAGGGCAACGTAAATGAATGCTCTTTCCATGCGGTCGCATGAAGTCCAATTGGGTATAACCTTCGCCGGTTTTTACCTTACATAGAGGCGAGCGAATAGGCACCAACAGTTTGTGATCGACCTTTTCATCGATTAAACGTTTAATCAGCTTTTTTACTTGGCCAAAATCTAACAGCATATCCATATCATTAAGTGAACCACCTAACTCTATGTCTACTAACCAACTCTCTCCCACTAAACCACGATCAGGACAAAGGTAGGTAGAGTCGATTACGGTTAAATCTTTTACAAATAATTTCATAATGCTGCTCATAAACGCGAATGCGGCTCATTATAACGGCAAGTGCATAGAATAGTCATCGCCTCAATGCTCTCTAATCCAAACAGCGTAGATCTATGATATGGTTAAACTATGTCATGGAAACGATAGATATTGATGTGGACCCTATAGCTCCGGAACTTCTCAAGCAGTTTAATGCCCTTCCTTGTCAAACCGAAGTGCATTTACAAATACCCACTCCCACAAAGCCATTGCGCTTAAGAAGTCGCTTAATTGGTATTGAGCCGGGAATGTGTGTGATTTTATCTCGCGGAATGGACCAAAATTGGGAAGCAGCTAGAGATTTAATTCGAGAAGGTCAGTCAATTGTTGTGCGTATTGTAAACGAAGGCGATCCAAACGCTACGATATTTGCCTATCGCGGCTCTATTTCTAAGCTAATGAGTAGTGTTGGCCGCTGGGTAGTGTTGGATTATCCACGCAACGTGCAAAAAATCAGTTTACGCCAACACAGCCGCTTGCCTATTTCCTTGTCTTGCAATATGCGCAGTGGCGCTGATAAACAAGAATCTTTCGATGGCTTACTAAAGGATTTATCACTAAATGGTGGTGGCTTTGTGTCTAGTCCTATTCCTCTGCCGTTAACTAAACAAGCATTTACACTAGAATTAACAGTAGAAGACCAAGAGCCATTAGCGATAACGGTGAATATTTGTAATCAGCATTTAGAACAACGCTCACCAGAAAAAGTGCATTACGGCTTAAGCTTTGATGCCGACGACAAACTTAAGCAAAGATTTATTGAACGTGCGCTTCTAGAAATTGTGCAACGAGAAAACAAAACTCCCGGTTTAAAAGCATAAGCACGATTCAAGGTACAAAAAAAGCGACCCAAGGGTCGCTTTTGAATTAACGGTCAAGTTCTAGTCTTTGTTGTACTTGGCAGTACGCGGGAACGCAATGCCATTACTATCAAACAAGTAACAAGCTTTAGTTGGCAGGCCTACACGTAGTTCATCACCATTTTTACTTGGGAATTCACTGCGTGCTTTAAAGGTAAAATCGAAGCCTTTAACGTCCATATAAACGTAAGACTCTGAACCTAGGTGTTCAGCAACTACTACTGTACCTGTAATGAAGTTCTCTGCATGAGCATGGGTATCTTCTACCAAGTGCTCTGGACGGCAACCAAGCTCAATTAAATCACCTACGCTTGCACGGCTAGTATCTACCGCAGCAGTGATAACATCGCCAGTTACCAATTTAACTTTACTTTCTTGCTCACCAGTTTCTATGATTTCGCCTTCGATGAAGTTCATTTTTGGCGAACCAATAAAGCCAGCAACAAACTTATTAGCTGGGTTATGGTAAAGCTCTAACGGAGAACCGTATTGCTCCAAGTTAGTGGCAGCATTAGGGTCTAGTGGGCTAAGCACCACAATCTTATCAGCTAAGGTCATCGCTTCCACTTGGTCGTGGGTAACGTAGATGATAGTTGATTGCAGTTCTTTGTGCAGTTTAGCGATCTCGATACGCATCTTCACACGAAGTGCTGCATCAAGGTTAGATAGTGGCTCATCAAATAGGAATACGCCTGGTTGCTGTACAATACAACGACCAATAGCAACACGTTGACGCTGACCACCACTTAACTCTTTTGGCTTACGGTCTAGAAGAGGATCTAGGCCTAGAATGTCAGAAGCATTATCTACTCGGGTTTTAATCGTATCTTTATCAACCTTTTTCAACTTAAGGCCGAAAGACATATTTTCGCGTAAATCCATGTGTGGGTATAGTGCGTAAGACTGGAACACCATACCTACGTTACGTTCTACTGGCGGTACGTCATTCATGAACTTACTACCAATGTTAAGCTCACCACTAGTAATATCTTCTAAGCCAGCAATCATACGTAGCAACGTTGACTTACCACAACCTGATGGACCAACAAATACAACAAACTCGCCATCTTTAATATCTAGGTTAATATCACGCAAGGTATCTTGGTGAATTGCCGGATCGTAGTTTTTACGTACATTTTTTAGAATTACATCAGCCATTATTAGCTCCAAACTGAATAAAGCCTTCGCTTTACTCGCAATCAATCTTGTTTTGCGTAGCTACAATAAGTAGCTACGCCCAAATAATTTAACCTTTAACACCACCAGCTGTTAACCCGCCGACCAACCAACGTTGAGCCATTAGGAACACTAGCGTGATAGGGAATCCTGACAATACAGCTGCAGCGGCGAAATCGCCCCACAAGTAGTTTTGCGGATAGAGATATTGTTGAGCACCTACGGCGAGCGTGAGCTTATCAACATCTTGCATCAATACAGACGCCATTGGTACTTCGGTAATTACACCAATGAATGCAAGAATGAACACTACTGCCAAAATAGGAACAGAAAGCGGTAACAATACCAATCTAAACGCTTGCCAAGGAGTTGCGCCATCAATAGCAGCAGACTCTTCTAATGCCGGGTCAATGGTTTCGAAGTACCCTTTAATGGTCCACACGTGAAGTGCAATACCACCTAGGTAAGCGAAAATTAACCCGCCGTGAGTGTTTAGACCCAACCAAGGAATGTATTCACCAATCTTGTTGAACAAGGCGTAAATTGCTACCAAGGCCAATACAGATGGGAACATTTGGAAAATCAACATACCGTTAAGAATGGTTGCTTTACCTCTAAAGCGCATACGAGCAAACGCGTAAGCACTAGTTGTAGATAGAGCCACGATTAGTAAGGCTGAGATACCCGCTACTTTAATCGAGTTCCATAACCAAGTTAGTACTGGGAATGGAGGCGGCGTTAATGAACCATCTGGGTTTACAACTGTAATCCCTAAGGCCAAGCGCCAGTGATCTAAAGTAGGGTTAGATGGAATCAATTCACCTACCGCAAAGTTACCAGTACGGAATGAAATTGTGATTACCATTAATAATGGGAAAATAATTAAACATAGAAACAAACATAGCACTACGTGAGTAGCTAGTTTTCTATATTTCAATGATTTAGGTTGAACCATTGCCATAGTAGCTTCTCCTTATGCCGTTTTATCAGCTTTAGTTAGTTTCAAGTTAATTAATGCTAGTGCACCAACCACTAAGAAAATTAGGGTTGCAATGGCACTTGCAAGACCATAATCCTGACCACCGTCACCTTGGAAGGCTATTCGGTAGGTGTAACTTACGAGTAAGTCGGTTGTACCAGCAGGTGTCGAAGCACCAATGATATCAGGACCACCGTTGGTCAATAACTGAATCAAAACAAAGTTGTTAAAGTTAAAGGCAAAAGAAGCCACCAATAATGGTGTTAAAGGTTTCATTAACAACGGAACAGTAATGTTGAAGAAGTTGTTAATTGGTCCCGCTCCATCCATTGCAGAAGCTTCGTATAAGTCTTCTGGAATAGACTTAAGCATCCCCAAACATAAAATCATCATGTAGGGGTAACCCAACCAAGTGTTAACGATCAAAATCATCGACTTGGCCATTACCGGATCAGTAAACCAGTCTGGTTTGATACCAAATAAGCCATGTAAGATTTCGTTAATCTCACCAAAGTTTTGGTTGAATAAACCTTTAAATACCAGGATTGAGATAAAGGCTGGAATCGCGTAGGGGAGAATGAGCACTACGCGATAGATAGCGCGACCTTTTAGCTCTTCCCATTGAATTAGACAGGCTAAAACCATACCAATGGCTAAGGTAAATGCCACGGATGCCGCAGCAAAAATCACTGTCCAAATGAAGATTTCGATGAACGGTTCTTTAATTCCTTTATCGGTAGCAACACGTTCAAAGTTTTTCCAACCTACGCCAACAGTAAAGCCAGGCGCTAAACGGCTACCAACAAACTCTCCATCACCATCAATGTACTGGTAGTAACCTGTTTCCATGTTTGGCAGCATAAGCTCGCCAGTCTGGTTGTTACGCAGAATAGAAGGTCCGGGTAAAATAGCACCACTTTCTTTTAGCACTACTCCATCTTCAAGGCGTGTATATAACGGCTTCATCGCAGAGAACTTGCGAAGACCATTCATAACCAGTTCATCTTGATTAGGTGTAACTAATACGATGCTATTAAAGAACTGACGATGAGAGATAATTTCTTTAATTGGCGCTTTTTCACTAGTAGGTAAAGCGTCAACTTCTTGTAATTTAATTCGCTTAGTTGGCAGCGTTAATTTGCGCGCTCGAACATCTGCGTTTGACACTACTTCAACAGGACGAGTAACAAAAAACTTGTCGTCTTGTGACAGTGCTAGAACATACTTACCTTCAGATTCTTGATGCAGCTGAAAGTCAAATGAACCGCCCTTCGCCATATAAGTTTTCTGGATATGTAACTGCTCTACCCGCTCAAGCGACAACAAGTTGGTGCCACTATAGTTGGTAAAGGCAATTCCAATGGTGTATGCCAGAGGGAAGATGATAAATACAACCATCCCCGCAATGCCGGGGAAAATATATCTGTGCGCATACATTTTTTTACTTAAAAAAACGTAAACACCGGTAGAAACAACAACAAGGGTGAGCAATGCAAATGCATATTCACCACCTGCATACATCAAAACAATTGCATAGCCGTTAAGCAATACAATCGCCGTGATCAGCAGAAGTTTTAGCCAAGCATACTTGCCTTGCATAAAACCTGGAGACGCAGAAAGACCCATCTTATGTACAACCTTTGTATTTGACCGAAATTAATAAAGAGGAGGATAGACCAATATCCTCCTCCTGACCGAAATAATATGACCGTATTATTTCGCTATGCGACGCGCAGCGGCGTCTAGTGCTTTCTCTAGAGGTTGACGACCACTAGTGATGTTGGTTAGAGATGTTGCCATCGCAGACCAGAATTTACCCATTGCAGCTACGTTAGGCATTGGCTCACCATCTTGAGCATTTGCGAAAGTTGCAGCGATGCGAGGGTCGCTTGAAAGCTCTTCCATGTACGACTTAAGTGCTACAGCACCTAGTGGTACATCGTCATTCACAGATTTCAAGCCTTCATTAGTAACAAGGTAGTTTTCTAGGAACTCTACCGCTAAGTCAGCGTTAGGTGACGCAGAGTTAACCGCACCTGCTAATACACCAACCATTGGCTTAGCTTTGTTACCGTTGATAGTTGGAATGTAAGTTACACCGTAGTTGATGCCACTTTTTTCCATGTTATCCCAAGCCCAAGGACCGTTGATAACCATTGCTACTTCACCTTTGTTAAAGGCAGAGTCCATTACACCGTAGTCAGCGCCTTTTGGCATGTGACCATTTTCGATAAGATCTTTAATTACTTTAGCGCCCATTTTAGCGCCGTCAGTTGCAACACCGGTATCTTTAACGTCGTAACTACCGTTTTCGTATTTGAAAATGTAACCACCGTTCGCAGCCAGTAGAGGCCATGAGAAGTAAGTATTGTTGTAATCCCATAGGATAGCGTGCTTACCAGACTTCTGAAGTTCTGTATCTAGAGCTGGGATTTCTTCCCAAGTCTTAGGAGGGTTTGGCACTAAATCTTTGTTGTAGATAAGACCTACCGCTTCAATAGCGATTGGGTAGCCGTATACTTTGCCGTCGATAGTAACCGCGTTCCAAGCAAAGTCTTCTACTGCTGCTTTTTTCTCAGCACTTGGCTTAAGTTCAGTTAATAGACCTGCATCAACCCAGTCACCGAAACGGTCGTGAGCCCATAAGAAAATATCAGGACCTGAACCAGTTGAAGCCGCTTGTTGGAATTTACCAGGGGCATCGTCTGGGTGTGCAACACTTACTTTAACACCAGTATCAGCTTCAAAGCGTTTACCTACTTCAGCCAAGCCGTTGTAGCCTTTATCACCATTTACCCAAATGGTTAATTGGCCTTCTTCAATTGCAGCAAAAGCATTAGATGCCATGCCTAAAGAAGCAACCGCAATAGCAGATGCAAGAATTGTCTTTTTCATTAGCCTTTCCTTAACTGTCGTTATGATTATTTTTGGGTCGCAAGAGTAACTTGCTGCGCTAGATTCTAGCTCATAAGGCTGGTTTAACACATGACTTAGCTCGCACTTTTGAAATTATACTACAAACACCTAAACCGAGGTGCAGCCTGCCTTAAGAGGTGATTTAATCACCTAACAGTGGTAATAAAACAACAAAACATCCACCAAATAAGCTTGAAAACCTTTCCATGTAGTAATTAAACTACAGAAATGAAACTGATAACCTTTTCAAGCAATCCAATTAACTTATTTGTTATTTTTCAACTGTTCTCTTAAGTTAGGTGGGATTCCAACGATCGTCAATGTATCTGTTGCTTCGTCGTAAAAAACGCGATCTCCTAACAATTTTTGTTCGAAACTTACCGACACCCCTTTCCCCTGACCAAAACATTTAGCCAGCTTTTTCAGTGCTGTTCGATCAGCAGGGAATTGTTCTTCAAGGGGGTAGTTCTCAGCAGCAAACTGGTAGAAATCGACGTTCTCTTCGGCAGTAGGTAAAGCCTTAGCTAACTCGCCAACTACAATGTCTTCGCCATCTTTTAGCTGTTGTTCACAATAAGACTTAACTTCATCTTTATAGGCGAGTTTTTCTTCTTTATCTAACTGAGTAGCTTGACAGTAATCATCAACAGCTTGCATAAGTACTGCATTTTGCATTTTTACGTCTAAACCATCGTCACACCCCAAGAACTCCACAAAGAAATCTGCAATTTTTCTCCCAGCCCTTCCTTTTATATAAGAAACATAACGCTGAGACTCTGGATTACGTTGCATGTCGGTAATATCAATGCGAGCAGCAAGTTGTACAGAGCTTGTTTCTAAATAACGACTAGCTGTAAGTTCTAAGCTATCGTCTACTGCAGGTGAGGTTTTATTTTCTAACAGCATGATAAGCAAAAACTCGCCCGCAACATGCTCATAGTTGGCCAGAAGCAATACTCCTTGCTCCACAAAATCATATTTCTTTAGTTCTTCAACCAATACCGCGCCAGCATCAACACTGTATTTATGAAAATCAACGTCTTGACTTAATAAGGCATCCAATTGTTGTTTGAAGGGGCTATCATTTTCTTGGTTATAAAAACCAAAGCCTTTAGCTGCTCTTCCACTATAGTTGAGATGTAAACTCTCGATTAAGCTAAGTGCCTCTTCGCTATGAGCCATTTCTTCAGCTCGTGCTTGCAGCCCAATGGTGCCATCTTCAACTAGCTCTAGTGAATGTAAAATAAGGTGTTTTAAGGAAATGCTCATGGTCTGTTACTGTTAGTGTTTGCTGACAAGGTGGGGTATTATACGCGTCTTTATCAAAAAATTTGCAGAGAAGTAATGGCAATAGTTTCAAAATATTCCACTGAACAGGTGGAACAATTACTTAATGATGTACTCAAAGTAGTCGACAATCACAATGTAACCACTGATTTGGCGCTAATGGTACTGGGCAATGCAGCTACCTGTATGATAAATCAGCGTGTTGCACCTGAGCAAAGAAAGAAGCTCACCGAGGGCTTTGCCAAAGCCCTTAAGAATTCGATTAACGACGAAAAATAAGCATACTAAGGATTTTCTGTCTCGCAATGGTAAATAGCTCAAAACAGTACCGCGACAAGGTGTCTCAACTCATTAGTTGGGGCCACTGGTTTTGTTTATCTAACATTATTCTAGCGTTAATGGTTGGCTTGCGCTATTTGGTATTAGCTACACCACCAGAAACTTTTTTAGGCCAAAGCTATTTAATTGTTAGTTGGCTCGGGCAATTTGCCTTTATCGCCTTTGTTATATTCTTGTTAACCTTATTCCCACTCAGCTTTATTATTCCCAGTAATCGCTCGATGCGCTTTGTTGGTGCCGTGTTTGCAACCATTGGGATCAGCTTACTAATTGTTGATACCGAGGTTTTTGCCACATTTAGCTTACACTTAAACCCAACGCTGATAGAGCTACTTATAGATAAAGAGCAAAACAGCCAAGCCAATACACTTAACCTATTGTTTGTATCTGTGCCTTTCATCTTTCTATTGGAGCTATGGCTAGCGAAGCTATGCTGGAAGTATTTACGTCGTTTAGAGCATAAGCGCCTAGGTGGACCTATTGCGGGTGTATTGTTTATTTGTTTTTTGTTAACCCACTTTGTGCATGCGTGGGCAGATGCAACAAACTACACTACCATTACTCGGCAAAAGAATAACTTTCCTTTATTTTACCCTCTTACCGCGCGTAGCTTTCTACAGGAGCAAGGCATTTTTGATGTTGACGCTTACTACAAGCAAATTAAAGCGCAAGAAGAACAGCAAGGACGCCTTCGTTACCCAGTATCCCCTTTAAAATACAACCAAGTAGAACACCGTTACAACTTAATGATTGTGGTAGTGGAGGGTTTACGTTGGGATATGCTAAACCAGCAGGCGATGCCAAATAGCTGGAAGCAGGCTAAACACTCTAGCCAATTTTTTAGTCACTTCAGTGGCAGCAACAAACCTCAAGAAGGCTTGTTCAGCCTATTCTATGGTATTCCAACCAGTTATTGGCCTAGCTTCAAAGCAGAGCGCCAAGGCTCTGTACTAGTCTCTGCGCTTCAAGACAACAATTACCAGATTGAATTGTTCAGTAGTCGCGGCTTAAATCTACCTGAATTGGCTGAAACCAGCTTTAGCGAACTTTCAAACCTTGATATGACCCAATGGCCAGGCGGGGCTGCTGGCGATGAAAAAGCGGTCCAAGAATGGTTAACTTGGCAACAAAGCCAATACGCTCAGCTTCCTTGGTTTAACTTTCTTTACTTAAATGGTGTTGCGGCCTACGACAATGGCAGTGGTAGTACAATAAGCGAAGTAACTCCGGAGTCTTTAAGCCAACACTATAGCGAAGCAGCCCACGCGGTAGATCAGCAACTAAACAAAGTTTATCTACAATTAGTCCAAAGTGGTCAATTAGAACGCACTATCTTACTGGTCACCTCTGACTACGGAAACGAACTCAATGATGCAAACAGCAATTATTGGGGAAACAATAGCAACTTTAGTCGTTATCAAACCCAAGTACCTTTATTTATATCTTGGCCAGATAGAACCCCTTTGCTTTTACACGGTGATACCAGCCATAACGATATAGTGCCAACCATACTCGAAGAAATGCTGGCGGTAGCATCAAACAGTACAAACTACAGTAGTGGCCAAAATTTATTTAAAAAACGCAAGCGTGATTGGGTTTTAATTGGTAACCAAGAGCAACAAGCTGTGGTTCAAAACAACCAAATAACTCTCTTTGATCAATCGGGTAGCTATCAGGTACTGGATCGTGATTTAAAAGCCAGTAATGCTCGAGTATCAGTCCCAATGCTGGTACAAGTACTAAACGACTTAAAGCGTTTTTATCAGCCACAACAATAATTTGTACATTGAATGAACACTTAAGCACAAAAACCAAAGTGGTGTATTGACAGCACACCGATAGCTAAGTAAATTCATTGCTCAATTCGGAACGTAGCGCAGCCTGGTAGCGCACCGTCATGGGGTGTCGGGGGTCGGAGGTTCAAATCCTCTCGTTCCGACCATATTTTACAAAGGGTTAGCTTCGGCTAACCCTTTTGTATTTTTAAGCATGACTAGGGTCTGTTTATTCAGTGTCCTCTTATCAAATGCATTGAAATAGCCCAATAAAGCGCTGGGAGGATTGACAGTATAATTGCCGCTTAGTGGGTTAAAGTTTTAGGGCTACACTCTGTATCAACCAATTCATCAAGTGCTAGGCAATACCCCGTAACATCTATATGCAATCACTCACCGCAGACTTTAAGCAATACTTTGTGGAAAGATTAGCCTTAAGGTGTGCAAGGATCTCCCGTTAAGTTGCGGCCTAGCTTAATACTTAACCCCCGTTAACCCCAATACTGCCTAACAGTAATAAAACTGATAATACAAAAAATAATGCTAGTTAGTTGAAATACTCTGGGATTGGGGCTGGTGCATATCAGTTTTAATCCTGAGCCTGAACGATTCGCGCCAAAGAAAAGCTGATTCATAAAAAGCTATGAGCTAGAAATCGAAAATAATACCAATCACACTAAGTAAGTGATCAAAAATAACGCAGGAAAAATGCTCGAGAACAAAGCATGTTTTTTCGATAAGTAGTTATTCTACAATCAAAAATTCTAACGCAGTTATCAAGTATTTTAACCCGATAGAATGAACAGGTACTTAGTACGATTGGTATAACCTCACTTTGACGCCATGGTGAATACGATTGTATTTGTGAGTATGCAACCTTTGCATAAATGCCGAGTGACAATGGTAATGAGTAAAATGAATGCTGAAGTCTTGTTCGTTGCTGCTTAATTAGTACAGACTTCCTAATACGAACACAGTTTTTAAAAGTGCTTATTGATGAAACAAAGTTGTAACGAAAACTAAAACCGACTGAAAATGTGATAAAGCAAACGCTAACAATCCACTAGAGAACTAAGGTTAATTTCAAACTGCAGCAAAGGTGCATTACCAAGGCTCCTTTCGATAGCACCAAACCGTGGAAGTAAACAGGTGAGAAGATCCGCGCCAGTGCTGTAGCTAGCACCAGCGCTACTTTAACAAAACAAGTAACTAAATGGCCGCTCCTTGCTGCACACTGTCTGACGCCGCATTAATGCGTTTTACTACCGCTAATCCTTTTTCTAAGGCTTCGGTGCGGCTATCTACGATATGCTCTTGATCTATCCAATCGCGAATTTGGATTTTTTCTAGCTGCTCCATGGTTTGCTCGTTAGGGCTGTAGAGGAACACTTCACAGCCAGCATCTAAGGCATCACGCATGGCGTTTTCCAGCGCTAGCGCCACGGTAACGTCAATCATTGGTACCGCGCTAAGATCTAGCACCATTACTTTGTACTGCTCCACGGCTGCGTGTTGTCTGGCAATGGCTTTTGATACTCCAAAAATCATTGGCCCAGAGAGGTAGAAAAACAATAGCTGGCCCTTGGCTTGGTCTAACAACCGGCGTTCTGAATCTTCAAGCGGGACGCCGTCGTCGGCGTCAGATATCGCCTTAACGTTTTTCTCCTGAACCCGGCTAAGCTTTTCGATAGTAATTACGTTGGCGAGGAATACTCCAATGCCTACCGCGTAAATTAGGTCAACAAACACGGTAAGAAATAGCACGCCGTACATGATGCAAGTCGGGACTAAAGATACCCGGTGGGCGCGTTTGATGAAGCTCCAATCAAGAATATTTAGACCAACATACATAGCAATACCCGCAAGAACGGCCAACGGAATTGGCTGGGTAAGCGGCGCTAACCAAAGCACCACTAACAGCAAGATAATCGCGCGCACAATGCCAGAGAGTGGAGAGCTTCCGCCTACTTGAACATTCACCACAGTTCCCATAGTCGCGCCCGCGCCAGGCAAGCCACCAAACAGGCCTGAAACTGTATTTGCAATGCCCTGCCCCATTAACTCTCGGTTAGAGTCATGCTCTTTGCGGGTTAAGCTATCGGCAATTACTGCAGTAAGTAGCGTATCGATACAGCCTAAAGTACCCAGCACTAAGGCATCAACCAGCATTTCGCTAAGCAGGCCCCAAGTAAAAGTGGGCCAAATAATCGATGGTAGGCCACTTGGGATCTCTCCAATACGGCGAATACCCTCGTCACTAAATAGCAGCATAGACACTAAAGTAACCGCCACCAGCGCGACCAATTGTGGAGGGATTATTTTTTTGTATTTATTAGGCATGAATAAGAGTGCGCCTAAGGTCATCAGCCCTAACAGGAACTCGCCAAAGTGCATATTTCGAATTAAGTCGGGAATCGCCTGCAGGGTTCCAAGGGCTCCACCGGCAGGAGTGGATTGGCCTAAAAAGGGCGCCAACTGGAGGATGACCAAAATGACCCCAACGCCAGACATAAAGCCAGAAATAACACTATAAGGCATCAAGGTAATGTATTTACCTAGCTTAAGGGCGCCAAGGGCGATTTGGAATAGTCCGGCCATCATCACCACGGTAAATGCCATGGCGGGCCCGTTTTCTGGGTGTTTGGCTATCATGGTGGTAAGTACCGCCGCCATGACGACGGTCATCGGTCCGGTTGGCTCGGAGATCAAAGTGCGCGAACCGCCAAATAACGCGGCAAACAAACCTACTAAAATGGCGCCCCAAAGACCCGCTTGAGGTCCTGCTCCCGATGCAACACCAAACGCTAAAGCCATTGGTAGTGAGACGATAGCAGTGGTAACACCACCAAACAAATCGCCCTTAATGTTCATTGATTCAAACTTACCCTTAACCAAACCGCTACTCCTTTTGCTTGGACGCCCCAATTGTATTGAATTTTTGGGGAAATAAAACACTCGATTTAGTGCGGTTACTATTTGTTTTTGAAACTAACAGCTAAAACGCTACGAATACTGGCAAGTACGCAGCCTTACTCACTCTGTTCAGACCAGATGGCTAGGCTTAGGTGGACTTGAGCAACAGACGAAACCAAACAAAATCTAACAAGGCACAGCCAAGAGCAACAAAAATAAGCTAAGCATTGGTATAGAACCACATCAATCACCGTTAAGCGCTAGCTGGCAGAGTCATTCTTACTTATAATGCCCCTACAAACTTAGGTGCTAATTTAACTAGTGCTGCTTTGGCTTAAGGCGTTACCCTCGCTAAGCCACCATAAACAGAAATTAAAAGAGAAAATATCATGAGCGATCTGCCTCCATGCCCAGAATGTGAATCAGCCTATGTATACCAAGATGGTTCACTACTTATTTGCCCTGAATGCGCGCATGAGTGGAACCCAAACGAAGAAGTAGTTGACCCTGATGCCATTGTACTTAAAGACGCTGTAGGCAATTTACTAGCAGAAGACGATAAAGTTACCCTGATTAAAGACCTAAAAGTGAAAGGGTCGTCGTTAGTGCTAAAAGTAGGTACTAAAGCGGTAATTAAGCGCTTTGTAGATGCTGATCATGACATCGACTGTAAGGTAGATGGTCACGGCCACATGATGCTTAAATCTAAATTTGTTAGAAAACAGAACTAATAAATTTTAACCTTGAAGTAATAAATAGACCTGCCTTAGCAGGTTTATTGCGTTTAAGTTAACTCATTTACTCATGAAAACAATCCTTTGCTTCGGCGATTCTAATACTTGGGGTTACTCTCCCGATAATGGTCAACGCATAGACCATAACCAATGCTGGCCGGGAGTAGTAGCTCAACAGCTTGGCAAAGGCGTTAGGCTAATTGAGAATGGTTTACCGGGACGCTCCAGCTATCTAAACAACCCTAATTTTGGTTTAACCAGCGGCATTAATGCCCTAATCGATGAAGTGATTAAACATCAACCCCACTGGTTAGTATTGATGCTAGGTACCAACGATTTGTTCCCAGCCTTTAAACTCAGCGCAGCGCAAGTAGCGGACAACATTAATAAAATGATAGTTGAGCTGCGAGAGGCTTGTTGTAGTGAGCAAACAGCCGTACCTCATATACTGTTGATTGCTCCCCCACCGTTAAATCAGGGTAGCTTTGCAGAGTTTTTTGCTGGCGCACAGGATAAATCCCACCAACTAGCCGAGCTATTCCAAAAAGTAGCTTTATTGAATAACGCTGAGTTTCTCGATGCAGCAACGGTAGTTAACGGAACGCTAACGGATGGCGTCCATCTGAACTGTGCGCAGCACCAAGACTTGGGCAAAGCACTTGCTGATAAGCTAAAACATTTAGTTTAAGTCTCACACCAATCCAGCACATGACAGCTAAACACTAGGCAAGAAGTACGCGAGATTTTCCTTATGAACAAGTTATGGAGGTCAATATTATGCAGTTTAAGTGGCTGTATAATCCTTTGTCACTATTTTGCCAATGTTTACAGGAATAAAAGATGCTGTTTGTATGCTCCGACATCCACGGTGATTATCAGGCTTTGCTACTCACTCTAGCGGCTTTTGAGCGCAGTGGCGCTTCGCACTTAGTTTGTTTGGGAGACGTGCTTAATCACGGCCCTCGTAACCCAGTGCCAGAGCATTATGCGCCAACAAAAGTGGCCGCAGCTTTAAACAGAATAGCTGAACATATCATTGCAGTTAGGGGCAACTGCGACAGTGAAGTTGACCAAGCACTCTGTGAGTTTCCGCTATTAGCCGAATACAACCAACTGCTGCTAGCTAGTCGTAAGGTTTTTTTGTGTCACGGTCACACATATAATCCAAGCAAACTCCCACCATTGGCTGAGGGAGATCTGTTTGTAAGTGGCCACAGCCATGTTCCGCAAGCAGATTATCAAGAAAAGTGCTTTGTATTGAACCCTGGCTCAGTGTCGATGCCTCGCCAAGGCTGGCCAAGGAGCTATGCGCTTATCGACGAGACCAAGATGCAGGTAATAAACTTAAGCGGTAATGAAGTGTTGTTAAGTTGTCCGCTGAGCTAGTTAACCAGAGCTCGGGATAATAAACTGGCTTTTAAGGGCTACTTATTTCGGTGTTGAAGCTACTTGCAATAGCCTAGCTATTGGCGCGCAGCTTCACCTTGAATGAAGCAAAACTATCTCGCCAAAAACATAAAGCAAGATTCAGTACTGGGTTACGGAGTTATCGTCACTTCCTTATCCAAAATTTAGGTTAGTTAAATACTTTTATACCCTACCCAAAAACAAAAAACCGCTAACAGCGGTTTTTTGTTTATTAAACCTTGGAGGATTTATAAAACAGCCCAGTGAAAGGTTACTCCCACATGACTACCATCACAGTTGGCAGTGCAAAATGAAGCTAAAAATGGCTCGGTCTCAAGATCATATTTGATGTAGGTATAGCGTAGTTCTATCCATGAGCGCGATTCACCTAACATGTAACCAACAAAGCCGGTATAGCCCAGCGTGTCTTCATAGCGCGCGTAGTACTTTTCATCACTGCCTATGAACTGGCCACCCACTTTGTTACTCATGTGATAAGTAAGGCCACCACCTAGTTTAAAAGAATCATTAATTTGATAATACGGTAAGGCTTCGAGGACAAAGCGAGTAAACCACATTCCTTGGTTACCGCTAGAAGTGCTGGCGAAGCTAAATTGGGTATCTACATGATAGCCCGTATTGGTAATCAATCGAAGGTCTTCAACTATAGGCCAATCTATTCCTACGCTTGCTTTAAACAGTCCGCCGCCTTTCAACACAGCGTCATCGACAACATTATTGTTTTCATCGATATAGTAAGCTTCGGCGATGGTATCGCCACCGTAGCTTGCCCCTAGGCTAATCAGTAAATCCCAGTTGTTTTGTTCCGCATATTTTCCGTAACCTAACTCTGCCGTAGCCAAGTTTGAAAACAATAAGCTTATACATGCCAATAAACGCAACACACCTTTTCCTTGGTGCTTAATAAACAACATCCACATTGTTGTTAACTTCCCTTTTATTGATAAAACGCGCAGTCTATCAGAAGCTATTGTTATAAAATACAATAGTTTATTAAAAGTTGTCTGCTAATTGATTTAGCCCAAACATGTAAAGCAAAAAGTAGGCGTTACTGTTAGTTTTTATTATCAGGCTTATTGGGGGAGCTTTACTTAATTCTCGCTATGCGGCTTTAAATGTAGTAGGAGGCTCGCTAAAACGAACTCTCCTGATTCAAATAATTTTTAATTACAAAGGCTATCTTTAATGTACATTTGCTTCGCTGCTTATCGTAACGACTAGCGCTCATCACCAAGGCCTGAAGGGCAGCAGGTTTGCCATCGCGCACTACCCTAATCGATATAGTGAATTTTCTAAGCATGTCACCTTAAATTTACCAGCGCTCAAGCTAGGTTCTCCTCTAATAGAGCCGGACCATTACAGAGATCGGCTTTAGTGCAGTAGTGTCGTCTCCAACCAAATCATTGCCCGTTTTTTATCAATACCAACATGTTCATACTTAAGATCTATATCTAACGCATGACCATCATCACTGCAATTGCAGGGTAGAGTTTCAGCTGCAGCTAAAATTGTTTATGCTTGGTGAAACGCTTCGATTGGTATTATTAATGTAATCACCAAGATAAACGCCATTGCACTAGTTTGTTAAGGAGTTATCCGCCAAATTTGGTGGTACCCGCCTTTTTAGCAATACCTAATATATCTAGAACGTGGTTGTATTTAGCCTCTATACCCAATGCTAAATACCCCACTCTCAATAACCGAGTTGTAACCAATGCCAAATACTAGGTGACGAGTGGGCGCGTAACGAAAGCCAAGCTCTGCGCCCCAATTTCGCTCGGTATTCGTGTGATACTTAGGCTGACAGTCGGTACAATATTGGGTAATACCGTCGGTATGTTCGGAGGTGTCTTCTAGCATTGCGCCTCCCCCATAAATACTTAAGTCATTCGTTAAGCTGTAGCTCAGTCCTAGCCTCACCATTGTTAAGCCACGTTTACCCTCAGCCGGATACTCTAAACCTAGGTCTTCTTCTTTTGAGCGCGCATAACCCAAGTAATAGCCCCAACGGGGATAATTGTTATCATAGTGATTTACATTAACCGTTATGCCTAACATAGGCTGGTCAGGATGTTGATAATCAAGGAATACCGCAGCCCAGGGATAAGCACTAGGTTGTTGGTTGTTTTCCATAAGCGCTGCCGCTGAAGTCGGCATGGTCAGAACACTTACAGCGATGATAGCCTTTACTAATTTGGAAATAAGCACTAATTGTATACCTTTTTACCGATACCTCCATGTAAGCTAAAAATTTGCAGCTGATAATGTCAGGAATTCACGGCTAAAAAAACCATAAAAACCATAAATACACAAAATTTTAGAGGTAATTGCTAAAAAAATGAGAGTGACTTGACACTGCATGACATTACTATAGCCAACATGCAGACCCCTTGATTATTTATGGTTGGCAACATGCTCATTAGATTTGATATAAGCTATTGATTAAATAGCTTACTTGACTATGCTGAGAGCATTAATCTTCACAAGGATGCATTTATGTTTCAGCTTACTGGCCGTAAGGTTATCTTGTTCTTTCTGGTCTTTTTCATCATTAACTACATCATTGCGGTATTTTGGAGCATTGAGCCTGACCAAATAGAAGTAAAAGAGTACGTATTAGAACAAGCAGTTGCCAATGGCGAAGAAGCCGTTACTGGTTATGCGACAACAACAGCTTTGATATACGTCGCCGAAACCTTATTAAACAAATCTGGGGGTTACTTAAGCAACGACAAAATGCCCCCCAGTGTGTTTATGGACAATATGCCGAGTTGGGAGCTTGGCGTATTAAACCAAGTTCGAGATTTATCGCTGATTATGCGTAAAGATTTTAGCCGCTCTCAAGCGCAATCGGTAGAACATGCCCAGCTTAAAATCGCCCAGCCTAAGTTCAATATTGATCATACTTCTTGGCAACTGCCCAGTGCTGAGCGCGAATACCAAGACGCTATCGACGCACTAAAAATTTACCGCGTACAGCTTGCTGACCCCAAAGATCACAATGCGCAATTTTACGCACGCGCTGACAACTTAGTCACGTGGCTAAACGAAGTACAATCGCGCCTGGGAAGCATGTCACAAAAGCTTTCAGCCTCGGTAGGCCGAGAACGCATTAACACTAGCTTAGTGGGTGACGAAGGTGCTGCACAGTCTACCTTTGCTCCATCTGAAAGCATGGTGAAAACTTCTTGGTGGAAAATTGATGACGTGTTCTACGAAGCTCGCGGTGAAGCGTGGGCATTATTGCATTTTTTCCAAGCAGTAGAAGTAGACTTTAAAGGTGTATTGGAGAAGAAGAACGCTACAGTGGCGGTTCGTCAGATAGTTCGCGAGTTAGAGGCGACCCAAGAACCCGTATGGAGCCCAATGATTTTAAATGGCACAGGTTTTGGCCTAATGGCTAACCACTCCTTGGTTATGGCCAACTATGTATCACGTGCCAATGCGGCCATTATTAATTTGAATAATCTGCTTACCAAAGGCTAAATTAGCTACTAGGCAATACCTAAAGCAGCGTTGATTCGCTGCTTTTGTGCATTTACACTGGCTTAACTTTTACCAAGGATAAGTAACATGGACAAACAACAAGCAATTGAAGCTGCCACTTTTCGCCGTTTGCTGGAACACCTAGACCAACACAAAGAAGTACAAAACATTGAGCTGATGAACTTAGCTAATTTTTGTCGAAACTGTTTAGCTAAGTGGATGATGGCAGCTGCAGAAGAGCAAGGTGAAAGCCTTAACTATGATGAAGCAAGAGAAAAAGTGTATGGCATGCCATACTCAGAGTGGAAAGAGCACCACCAACTACCAGCTACCGATGAGCAAATGGCCATTTTCAACGCTAAACAAGCCGCTAAAAAGTAATACGCTGAGGTGATGTGAGCTTTCTTCTTTCACTAACCATTGTAATGAACATTTAGCCGATCCGGTCCGTATATCTAAGTATCACGGTAAATGATTGAGGTAACACAATGCCAAAATCAGTATGGATAAAAAGCAAGGCCAGCAACAACGCTAAAACCTTAGTTCTAGCTGGCTCCCTGCTAGTATTGGTCGGAATAAGCACCCTCTACGTGCCAGCGGTATTGGTATCGCTTATAGCCTCGGTGATATTCTTTTTAGCATACTTGGGGATTCGCGTTGGTGTAGAGAAATGGATGCAACCGCTATATTCAGTTGTATTGTGTTACGACCACATTCAATTCCACCATCGCTACGGTGGTTGGTGTTTACCCTGGGATAAACTACAACGTATCGATGTCCCAAGATTAAGTGACGGGCTTAGTTGGCACGACATGAATTACGTTGGCTTACGTTTGAGCGACCCAGATTATTTACTCGACAGTCTGTCCCCTCGCCTATCTGCACATTTACTCACAGAGCAAAGAGCGGCTTTGCTCGCATCCTTGCGAAGAAGCTGTAAACATTGCCAAGACAGTAAAGTGAGTGACCATTTAATTGAAGACGACTATTTTAAATCGAGCAGTGGGAAAATTTACACCGGACTCACCGGCATGTTTGCAAACAGAATGAAAAAACTCCGAGAGCTCACTGGCTATGACCTATTAATTGAGCAAGATATTCTTGACCGAGAACCAGAAGCATTCATTAGCTTAGTGCGTAACTACAAAAACCAAACTCTGCGCGAGCACAACGCATAATCACCTAGCTCGCTAGGGCACGATGACCAAATTAATAACGCGGCTTATCGCTGCCTTCAACGGTACGCAATAACTTTAAGGTCCACATGTATTGCTCTGGCGAGCGAGAAATTAACTTCTCTACCTCTTGATTCATTCGCAAGGTATCTTGCGCAACATCTTTGCTGGGGAAGTCTTGCATAGCAGGATGAATGAACAACTTAACTTTATGCAGTTCGCTGTCGTAACCCGCATAGATAGGCACCACCTTTGCGCCACTTAATTTTGTCATTTTACCCAATACCGGCAACGTGGCTTTTTTAGTAGCAAATAATGGCGTCATTAAACTGGCTTCTGGACCAAAGTCTTCATCTGGTAAATAGATACAACCAAAACCGGCTCTTACTGCTTTGATCAGCGTTTTAATACCTGCGTTACGTTCAAAAATAACACCGCCAAAACGAGTACGTTGTTTTGCCATCGCCCAATCAACAATGGGGTCACCAGTTTTTTTAAACATGGTGCACATATCGTGGCCGCGGGTACAAAAATAAGTCCCTAAAAAATCCACTGGGTAGGTATGTGGTAATAGAATTATAAAGTTTTCATTGTTATCGAGAATACTTTGAATATTCTCTTCACCATCAACCACAATACGGTTCTGCAGATAGCGTTTTGAGCGAACAGACATCTCGCCTGCTCCCAAAATAAGCTGAGCAAAAATCTGCATATTCTTTTGCATTAATTGCTCGCGTTGTTGCGCGGTCATATCGGGGAAACACAGCTGTAAATTAGTGTCGGCAATGGCACGGCGTTTCTTCAAAGCTTTGAGCTTAAAAATACGGTTGGCAATAGCTACGGCAATTTTATCTCGTAGCTTTACTGGCACATAGGCCAGCAGAATGATGAGTCCGCCCACCAACCAGGTGCCCCAATGCTTAGGGGCTAACCATGATTTGGAAAACGATATAGAAAATGCTTGAGACTCAAACTTCGACATAGTCTAACAACACAACCTTAAGAAATTGATAAAACTGCGCGCCAGTTTACTCTGCAGTGGCGCTAAAGCAAGTTTACTCAAGGCGGTGAGCTACAAAATAGAGTGTGTAGCATCCAAGTTACTCGATACAAAATGATCAAGTTGTGGTGCCATTAATAAGGGTTCGTCCTGCCAAATAATCGCTTTACGCATTTTTTGGCGCGCATCTAATACCATAGATTCAGATTCTTTAGAGCGTAACCAATGGTCTTTACTAGGCCACTGTGAGTAAGAAATCCACGTGCCATCGGAAGCTTTATGTAAACGCGACCCCAATGCGGCACACTTATCAATATTAAAATGAATAATTTCTGACCAGCCTTCTTTAAAGGACTGAATATGCTCTTCATTTAACTTCCAACGAAACAACACAACAAACATCGACAATCTCCTTATTATTCTTGCTTAATATAACTATGGCTGTAGCCTGCCTTAAAACACAAGGTCTCTAGCTAAACTCTGCTAAACGGTTATCAATTAGTTGACTTAACTCACTTTTTCTTTGCTCACTGGCATAACTTGCGGCGACAGCGTTGTGGCAAAGCTGGGCAATTTGCTGCGGGCTCCAGGCAAAAGTTTCACTGCAGGCCTGCAAGTTATCCAATAAATAACCGCCAAAATAAGCAGGATCGTCTGAGTTAATTGTAACCGCCAAGCCTTTTTGCAACATTTTCGGTAATGGGTGCTCACTTAAGTGCTCTACCACCTTTAGTTTTACGTTACTAAACGGACAAACGGTTAAAGGCATTTGAACGGCGGCAAGCTTATTCACTAAGGCTTCGTCTTCTAAGCAGCGAACGCCATGATCAATTCGGCTAACATCCAATAGCTGCCAAGCATTTGCCACATTGGCTGCCGGGCCTTCTTCTCCTGCATGAGCCACTCTTTGTAGCCCCAGTTGCTTGGCCATAGCAAACACTTGTTGGAACTTTTCAGGAGGATGACCTTGTTCACTAGAGTCTAAACCCACACCAATTATATGTTTAAGGTAAGGTTTAGCGGCTTCTAAAGTCTCTATTGCAGAGTCCTGCGATAAGTGGCGCAGAAAACACAATATATATTCGCTGGTTATTCCAAACTGGGTAAAAGCTTGTTGCTTAGCCCTCACCAGCCCATTAATCACTGTGCTTATTGCGATACCGCGTTCAGTATGAGTTTGAGGGTCAAAGAATACTTCCGTATGTAATACATTATCGCGGTGGCAGGTTTCAAAGTAAGCCCAGGCCAAGTCATAAAAGTCTTGTTCTGTTTGCAACACTTCTGCACCTTGATAATACAAATTTAGAAATTCTTGTAGGTTATTAAACTGGTAAGCTTTTTTAAGTCATCAACGCTGGCATAAGGCAAAGTTATATTGTTTCGTTTTGCTAGTTTAAACATCAATTCAGGTTCTAAGCTACCTTCAATGTGCAAATGCAGCTCAACCTTTGCTATTTTTTTAATAAAATCTTGTTGATTAAACATCAATCTTTCCCTTCAACTGCTTGGAGATAAGGGGCTGTTAATCTTTCGTGATTAAATTTTGTTCGAGATAACATTGTTTTAGGCGCGGCAAGGTGTGCGTAACCTAGTCACTCTAAGTAAGTACGCCTTAACAAAGCATAAAACGATTTTAGCCGACCCCTTCGGGCAGAGTGTGAGGATTATTTCTACCACGTTATCGGCTGCTCATGTAGGCTAGCTACACATTAAAGCCTCTACCTTGTATAAATAACCCTCAAACTACTGCAAAATTCAGCTCGAAAGTTCAACAGCCCCTAATGAATATAAGCTATTTGTTGCCGTTAGGTTATTTTTCCCTAGCGCTTTTTAGTCACACTACGTTACTCTGAACTATGGATTATGGGGTTCTAAGGAAAAAGAATGAGCAAAGCAGTTATTTGTGACATTGATGGTGTACTACTACATGACAACCAACTGATAGACGGAGCCAAAGCATTTATTGAACGTTTACTGGCTAACGATACCAAGCTAGTGATTTTAACTAACTATCCTGCTCAAACTCCGCAAGATTTACAGAACCGTTTTCAAACTGCTGGAGTTGATATTCCAGAAAGTTGTTTTTATACCTCAGCGATGGCTACCGCAGATTTTCTTAAACGCCAAGAAGGCAATAAAGCCTATGTTATTGGCGAAGGTGCTTTAATTCATGAACTTTATAGCGCTGGATTTACCATCACCGACATTAACCCCGACTTTGTAGTAGTGGGCGAAACCAAAAACTACAATTGGAATATGATTCAACATGCAGCAAAATTTGTTGCGCAAGGCGCACAATTTATTGCCACCAACCCAGACACTCACGGACCAAACATGAGCCCAGCTTGTGGTTCTCTATGCGCCCCGATCGAACGAATTACCGGACGTGAACCCTTTGTGGTCGGCAAACCTTCAGCCTGGATTGTACGTGCAGCACTCAATAAAATTGGCGCACATGCAGACGACACCGTGATTATTGGTGATAACCTACGCACTGATATACTGGCTGGCTTTCAAGCTGGTTTAGAAACAATTTTGGTACTATCTGGTGTGAGCAATGAAGCCGACATTGAAATGGTCCCCTTTAGACCAAACTATGTTTTCCCTAACGTAGCAGCAATCGACATAATCTAACGATAAAGATTTAGCACTTAATGGATATTTCTATACTAATAACAGTGACGTTTTTAGCAGGATTTCTTGCTCATTTAGCGCACTTGCCCCCTCTAATTGGATTTTTGGCCGCTGGTTTTGCTTTACGCGAAATAGGTTTTGAACAAAATGAACTGATCTCTACGGCAGCAGATTTAGGTGTAACCTTACTGTTGTTTACTGTGGGTTTAAAACTAGATATACGGACCTTGTTTAAACCTGAAGTTTGGGGAACTGCGACAGCACACCTTGGTACTAACATGTTGCTGTTTATCGGCACACTATCGGCAGTTAAATGGTTTGGCATAAGTAGCATTGGTGAGTTATCTACCACCGGTATTGTTATATTGTCTTTTGCATTGTGTTTTTCCAGTACCGTATTTGCAGTAAAAGTATTAGAAGACAAGAGTGAAATGAATGCACTGTATGGCCGCGTGGCTATTGGTGTATTGATTATGCAGGACATCTTTGCAGTGGTATTTCTGGCAGCTACCACAGGCAAAGTGCCAACCATGTATGCACCACTACTACTGCTGTTATTGCCACTGCGTCCAGTGTTGTATCGTTTGCTAAACCGAGTAGGCCACGGTGAACTGCAGTTAGTATTAGGCTTCTTTTTAACTTTTGTTCTAGGTGCACAACTGTTCGACAGCGTTGGCCTTAAATCGGATTTAGGTGCGCTAATTATAGGCATGTTGCTAGCAGGCCACCCCGCTGCAAGTGGCATGGCAAAAGCCTTATTTAGCTTTAAAGAACTGTTTTTGGTTGCCTTCTTCCTATCGATTGGTTTATCCAGTGAATTAAGCTTCGAATCTATCTATATCGCACTGTTCTTAGTGGGCATTCTCGTGATAAAAACAGCATTTTATTTGCTGTATTTGCTGCAATTTAGATTACGTTCACGAACCGCTTTTCTAGGTGCTGTGAGCTTGGCTAACTACAGCGAATTTGGCCTGATTGTAACGGCTGTTGCGGTGCAACTTGGCTGGCTACATGGGGACTGGATGGCAACCTTAGCAATGGCGGTAAGTATTAGCTTTTTGGTTTCCGCGCCTATTCACAAAAACGCCGATATCATTTACCAGTTTATCCGGCCAAGCCTAAAACGCTTACAACGCTCTAAGTTGCACTTAGAAGACCAACCTATTGAGCTTGGTCAAATGCAAGTAGTGATATTAGGCATGGGCCGAATCGGCGAAGGTGCCTACGATATGCTGCAGCAGCACTACCCCGATTTAGTTATTGGTATTGATACCGATCTCGAGAAAATCCAGCACCAAATTGAAAGTGGTCGAGCAGTAATTCAAGGTGACGCTACCGACTCCGATTTTTGGGAAAAATTAGCCCCCTCAAAAGATTTAAAACTAGTGTTACTGGCTATGCCCCACCACCATGGTAACCAATATGCATTAAAGCAACTCAAGAAAGGGGAATTTAATGCCAAAATTGCTGCCATCGCACAGTTTGCTGACGACGCCGAAAAGTTAAAACGCCTAGGTGCAGATGAAGTATTCAACCTCTACAATGAAGCAGGTGCGGGTTTTGCAGACCACGTCCACTCACAACTCATTGATGGCAAAAAACCACATGAATAAAGCTTAAAATTTGCAAAAAAACTTACAAAAATAGCCAGTTTGTTAATAATTCTGAGTTTTCTGGCTTTTTTTAGCAAAAAATGTCATTCAGGACTTGCAATAATTTCTGATCTTGGCAAATTGAGGGCAATATTGGAACAAATGGCGAAGTACCATTTGTTCGAGAGTAAACACAAAGTAGTTAAGGGAAGAGTATGTGTTCCATATTTGGAGTTCTAGACATTAAATCTGACCTCAGTGTATTGCGTAAGCAAGCACTTGAGATGTCAAAACGTTTACGCCACCGAGGCCCGGATTGGTCAGGTATTTACACTTCAAAAAATGCCATCTTAGTGCATGAGCGTTTATCTATCGTAGACGTAAATACCGGCGCACAACCTCTTTATAATCCCGAAAAAACTCATGCTCTTGCTGTTAATGGTGAGATCTACAACCACAAAGATCTTAAAGCACAGCTTAACGTTGATTTTCAATTTCAGACCGAGTCTGACTGTGAAATCATCTTGGCCTTGTACAAAGAAAAAGGCATTGAGTTCTTAGATGACCTAAATGGTATCTTCGGTTTCTGCTTGTACGATTCTGAAGAAGACGCCTACCTAATTGGTCGAGACCATATTGGTATTATTCCTCTTTATACTGGCTACGACGAGCATGGTAATTTTTACGTTGCCTCAGAAATGAAAGCGCTAACGCCAATTTGTAAAACAGTAAGCGAATTCCCTCCGGGTCACTACTTGTACAGCAAAAACGGTGAACCGGTTAAATACTACAAGCGCGATTGGATGGACTACAAAAATGTAGAAAACAATGACGCCAGTGTAGATGATTTAAAAGTCGCTTTAGAAGCTGCAGTAAAACGCCAGCTGATGTGTGACGTTCCTTACGGTGTATTGCTATCTGGTGGTTTAGATTCTTCGGTTATTTCTGCAATCACTAAAATGTATGCCGACAAGCGTGTTGAAGATAACGACAACTCTGAAGCTTGGTGGCCACAATTGCACTCGTTTGCGGTTGGCCTAGTAGGCTCGCCAGACTTAATCGCTGCGCAAAAAGTTGCCGACCATTTAGGTACAGTTCACCACGAAATTCACTTTACTGTTCAAGAAGGTATTGACGCACTTAAAGATGTTATTTACCACCTTGAAACCTACGATGTAACCACTATTCGTGCATCTACCCCAATGTACTTAATGGCGCGTAAAATTAAGGCTATGGGTATTAAAATGGTACTTTCTGGTGAAGGTGCTGACGAAATCTTCGGTGGTTACTTGTACTTCCACAAAGCACCAAACGCTCAAGAATTCCACGAAGAAACACTTCGTAAGCTCGAGAAACTGCACATGTTCGACTGTAACCGAGCGAACAAATCTCTTGCTGCTTGGGGCATTGAAGGCCGTGTACCATTCTTAGACAAAGAGTTCATGGATGTTGCCATGCGCATAAACCCAGAAGCTAAGATGTGTGCAGGCGATAAAATTGAGAAGCACATTGTTCGTGAAGCTTTTGAAGGTTACTTACCTGCTGAAGTGGCTTGGCGTCAAAAAGAGCAATTCTCAGATGGTGTGGGTTACTCGTGGATTGACAGCTTAAAAGAATTGGTTGAACTTGAAGTATCTGATCAAGAATTGGCAAACGCGGCCTTCCGCTTCCCAATTAACACGCCCGATACCAAAGAAGCATACTACTACCGCAGCATGTTTGAAGAGCACTTCCCACAGGATTCTGCCGCAGAATGTGTGCCACATGGTAAGTCTGTAGCATGTTCAACTCCTGAAGCGATTGCTTGGGATGAGAGCTTTGCCAACAACGCCGATCCTTCTGGTCGTGCTGTATTGTCAGTACACAATGAAGCCTACTAAGACTTAAGCACTTAGTGTTAAACCAAAAAACCGATGCTGTAGCATCGGTTTTTTATTTCACGCTAATCAAGCTATAAGGTTAGTATCATGGCGTTTCAATCAAGCCATGCAAACTACATAAGCTGTAGTAAACGAGGTTTCTTGAAAAGCTTTAAGGCCCGTTGCAGAAAACTCTACTGGCATTGGGTTATCTTTAAGTACTTGCTTTGATTTAGTGGCAGATACTAGCTCCACGTTAAGTTCGCTAATTAACTCGATAGCTGCTTCTAATTTAAAGCCTACCGCACCACCAGCAAATTTACCTTTCATTGGGCGCTGCTTAATCGCCACTTTCTCAACCTTGTAATCACTCATCAATTTAGCAAAGGCAAACTGAAAGTCACGTAAGTGCTGAGTGCTATTTATGTCGCTTAAAGTAAGACGGCGCACGCGACAATCGGGGATTTGAAATAAACCGTCTTCAAGCGTTAATAAGCTCACTATTACTTCATTACTTTTTATTTCTACACCGCATACTTTCATTTATATACCTACTTAAAATTTTACTCGTGCCACTTAAGTGTTACACAAAAAAGGCCGCTAAGCGGCCTAATTAATTAGCTAAGCACTCGCTAGCTTAAAATGGCATCTTCATACCTGGTGGCATTTGCATACCGCCAGTAACATCAGCCATCTTCTCTTTACTGGTTTCTTCTACGCGGCGCACAGCATCATTAACGGCTGCGGCAAGTAGATCTTCAATCATGTCTTTATCATCGTCCATTAGGCTCTCGTCTAGCTCAACACGACGAACGTTATGGTTACCAAGCATAACAACTTTTACCAAGCCTGCACCTGACTCACCTGTAACTTCCATTTTGGCGATTTCTTCTTGAGCACGCTGCATGCGATCTTGCATTTGCTGCGCTTGCTTCATTAGGTTACCCATTCCGCCTTTAAACATAACTATTCTCTTCTCTTCTATTAGTTATAACTGCGACATTACATCGAGATTAATGTCGAAAATCAAGTTGTTCAGTAGTATTTCACACTGTCGTTATCTAATTCTGCGCCAAAACGTTGCTGCAGTACTTCTATGTTAGGATCATCCAATAAACGCTCAATAGCCGCCTTAGTATTTTGTTGATGAAGTAACTGTGACAGCTCCAACGGCGTTTTGCTGTTTAGGCTCTCACCAATGCTAATTTCTAACTCAATACCCATTTGTAAACATATACCCAACTGCTGCTTTAATTCCTCTAATGAGTTAGGTTTAGGCAAATGGGATAGCTCTGGCTTTAAAAGCAACTTTACGGTGCTTCCAGAAAGCTGATACAAAGAGTTAATGGCTATTTGTCGAGCAATTGGTCCTAGCTCCATAAACTTCACCATCTCGGACCAAGCTTCATCATTGTCGTTTGTAGTGGCGACAAAGCTTACTGTTTCTACTTCCTCAACTACTTCAACCGTTTCGGGCTGCACTTGTGAAAGCTTCGATGGCTCCAATGTATTTGCTGGTGCTGAGTTTGGCTTTAGAATGCTAGAGGCACCCGCCTCTTCAGACTTTTTTTCGGACTTTCCTCGCCCTCGTAGCTGGCTTCTAAGCTGCAGCAAAGATGCAGTTTCTTCTTTAGCCGGTGCTTGAGGAACATCTACTGGAGTAACCTCAGGCATTGCAGCAAGCAACTCTTGAGCTTGGTATTCGGCAGCATAATTAGGCTCTTCATATTCAGCCTCAGCATTCATGTCGGCAAACTGGGCATAATAACTATCATCAACCGTTGCTTGATCTGCACTAACAGCGGCTTGCTTGGTATTAACCTGAGAAGCAGTTTGAGTTGATGAAGATGGTGTTTGAGAAGGCGAATGGCTTGCTACTGGTGGCTTATTCCCTATACCCGCTTCTGCTGTAGCTGGCTCTACTGGGCTGGCAACAGGCTGTTGCTGTTGCTGTTGCTGTTGCTGTTGCTCAGAATAATCACCACGTAACTGATTTTTCAGCTTGGCAATGCTCTGCTCTCGCTGCACAACTCGCTCATCTTTATCAACAGGATCCGGTGCATTATCGCTAACACGTGAAACTGCAGCAGCGGTAGGCATTTCGTAACCTTGTTGCGTCGCCTGTTCTAGAATTTCTTGTTGCTCTTTTACTAAGCTTTTATCCGCTAAATCTGCATTGCTCGGGCTATTTTCTTTAGTAATCGAGCTTGCTACTTCGCCCCGCTCTGCTGGCTGAAATGCCAACATTCGTAACACGGTCATTTCGAAACCGCTACGTGGGCTTGGAGCATAGGCAAAATCTCGCTTACCAGTAATCACTATTTGATAAAGTAACTGCACCAGTTGAGCGTCTACTTGCTCTGCAAGCATTTGAATCGTTTCATCATGTTGACTTGCTGGTAGCACCTGCGCCATCGCTACTTTATGAATAATCTCAGCTAATTGTTGATGCAAGTGCTCATAATCAGGCGACATACTCGCCAACTCTGAAATTTTGCTGAATACCGATTCTGTTTGTCCGGCAACGACATGACAAAGAAGCTGACGCAACTGATGCGGGTCTAACACGCCCAACATGTTAAGTACTTGCTGGTAAGCTAACTCTTGATTAGACAAGGCTAAGGCTTGATCCGTTAAGCTCAAAGCGTCTCGCATACTGCCATCGGCTGCATGGGCTAAAGCAGCAAGTGCTGCAGGCTGATATTGACGCTGCTCAGCATCCAAAATGTGAGCTAACTGCTGAGAAATTTGTTCTTCACTCAGCGCTTTCAACTGAAATTGTAAACAGCGTGACAACACCGTTACCGGCAGTTTCTGCGGGTCGGTGGTAGCAAGCAAAAATTTAACGTGCTCTGGTGGCTCTTCTAGTGTTTTTAGTAGCGCGTTAAAGCTATGACGTGACAACATATGTACTTCGTCAATTAAGTACACCTTATAGCGCCCTTTGGCCGGACTATATTGCACGTTATCAAGCAGTTCTCGGGTATCTTCAACTTTGGTGCGAGACGCTGCATCGATCTCCAATAAGTCTACGAAGTTGCCCTGATCTACCTCAACGCAATTACTGCACCGACCGCAAGGATTAGATGATACGCCCTGCTCACAATTAAGGCTTTTTGCAAATAACCGCGCAATGGTAGTTTTACCAACACCACGCGTACCGCTAAATAAATACGCGTGATGCAAGCGTTGCTGATCTAATGAGTTTATCAAGCCTGCTAGTACATGTTGCTGGGCAACAACCTGCTGGAATGTTTTAGGTCGCCATTTTCTAGCTAGTGCTTGATAATTCATTAAATGATCTTGTCCTATTCGCCTTCGAACTCAACTAAATACGTTGATTCTACTCCGAGTGTTGTTAATTTCTGTGCGCCAGGTAAGTCTACCAAATTAATAACAAAGGCCGCATAGTTGATTTCGCCGCCGAGTTGGCGAATTAGCTTAACTGACGCTTCAGCTGTTCCACCGGTAGCGATTAAATCATCTACCAGCAGCACCTTGTCGCCCGGCTTAATTGCATCAGTATGGATCTCCAAGGTATCCATACCGTATTCAAGTTCGTAACTTTCGCCAATCACTTCTCGAGGTAACTTGCCGGGTTTACGCACCGGTACAAAACCTACACCTAATGCTAGGGCCAAAGGTGCACCAAAGATAAATCCTCTTGCTTCGGTACCAACGACCTTGGTAATACCAAGGTTTTCGAAACGCTGTTGCCATTCTTGAATGACCAAGGCAAAAGCTTTGGGATCTTCAATTAGGCTGGTGACGTCTCTAAACAATATCCCTTCTTTTGGGTAGTTAGGAATTGTTTTAATTGCGTTCTTTATATACTCAAGACTAGCGCTGCTCATACCGGCTTCCATTTTCCAAAAAAAACGCCCAAACAGGATGGGCGTAATTACAATCTTTAATTATCTCAGTTTATGGCGATAAAGCAACGCAGTGCTCATCAAGATAATAGCCAAAAACTAAGCAAATATTTTTAATAAAGACAAGCTCAAAGGCAAGGTTGGTAACAGCAGAGCTACTACAAAACCTAGGAAATAGAATACGTTATAATTTTCTTTAAACTGCTGGTCCATCTAAACATTACCCTTAAACTAAATTCAATCAACATTGATCCAGATCAATTATACTTGAGCATTAGCGCCACAAACACCCAGCAAAAACATGGAAATAAACCAGGTTTTTAATATAAGCAAGCGGCGGGTTTGACTTGCTAATTTGCTAGCCGGATACTTCGCAAACCGTTAGAATGGCCGCTTTTTCAAACCAAGGTTTTCTATGCGCGTAGTATTAGCCCCTATGGAAGGTGTTGCAGACGCTTCCATGCGTCAGCTTTTATCCAGTTGCGGTGGCTACGACTGGTGCGTAACAGAATTTATTCGCGTAACCGATGTAGCCCTACCCGATAAAGTATTTTACAAATATTGCCCTGAGCTACATGAGAAAGGATTGATAGATGGGCACACTCCTGTAAGGGTCCAGCTTTTAGGCCAGCACCCAAGTCCTATGGCCGAAAATGCGCTAAGAGCTATCGAACTTGGATCGCATGGATTAGATCTAAACTTTGGTTGCCCCAGTAATACCGTCACTGGGAGCTGCGGTGGTGCCTCTATGCTAAAAGCCCCTCAGTCGATCTTTGATGTGGTCAGTGAAGTAAGAAAAGCAGTACCCAAACAACATACAGTGTCCGCTAAAATACGCTTAGGCTGGGAAAACAAAGACGACTGCTTTGATATTGTACAAGCCGTACAAGAAGCAGGCGCCAATGAACTCACCATTCACGCCAGAACCAAACAGGACGGCTACAAAGCACCCGCGCATTGGCACTACATTAAACAAGTAAAACAGCGCTTCTCTATTCCAATTATTGCTAATGGCGAAGTGTGGGATAGAGAAAGCTACTTACAGTGTAAAGAAGCCAGTGCCTGTGATGACGTAATGATTGGCCGCGGTGCGCTTACTATTCCAAACCTCGCTAAAGTAGTACGAGGTGAAGAAGAGCCATTAGCTTGGTCTGCAGTAATTGAGCTGCTAATTCGCTACTCTCAGCACGAAATCACCAGTGAAAAAGCCAAGTACTACCAAAGCCGGGTGAAACAGTGGTTAAGATACCTTTCTGGCTACTACACCGAAGCCGACGATCTCTTTCGCAACATCAGAGTATTAAAAGATACCAATTCTATTGTGAAGCAAATCCGCTTACAGCAATGCAAAGATTGACCTTTAGTTAAGGTAGGCGTTACGTTTCTTCGCATAATTTGGTCATATTCTGTATTAGATCAACAAAACCCCAATAAAAGTAGTTATATAGGTTTTTAGTGTTTCGTTTTGATTCACATCATATCTCACTGTGAGATCCGGTGTTTATACTGCTAGCTCATTTATTAATTGGGCTTGAACGTGGAATTTAGGGATTATCAGTTGCAACTCATGCAGCAATTAGAGCAGTTAAAGTCTGAAATAATCTCGTTTTTAACTGTTTCAGAAAAAACCAGCTTAAAACTTACTGCAGACAAACTTCAGTCTTTAAGCAATGAAGAGCTCATAGATCAAGCTTTAAAATTGCAGTACTCAGAGCTAAATGTTCAACTCAAACAATTAAAAAGAGTTGATGCCGCACTTTGTCAAATTGACTTAGGCCTATATGGTTTATGTAGTGATTGTGAAGAAGAAATAGAGCTTAATCGTTTACAACACGATCCTAGCACTCAGCGTTGTCAACGCTGTAGTGATAAGCATCGTTTATTTAAGCGAAGAGAAAGCTTTGCGCTTTAACCAATTAAATACAAAAAGGCCACCGCAAGGTGGCCTTTAACTTCTTAGGTCTAATTAAGAATTAGAAGTTGTAACGTACACCCACAGCTAAGCGGTTGTCGTCAGTTTTGTTACCAGAAGTCGACTTAGTGGTCTCATCTTGGTACTCAGTGTACAAAAGAACGTTGTTCCAATCGTACATTGCACCTACTAAAGCCGTTTTTAAGTCTGCATCAGAGTTCTTGTCTTCTTGGTAGTTCCAACCAGTGTAAAGTTGAAGACCCATGTCTAGCGTGTAAGCAAATACACCTTCATGGCCGGTCGCTTTATCAGAAACACCAGTAGCGCCATCAAATTCTACCTGGTTTTTAAATTCACCATACGTAACGGCAGCGTAGATTGGACCTTGATTGTAGCTGGCCGCCAATGCAGTAAGCTTAGCATCGCCATTGTTATCTACTGCAACTTTTTCTTCATCTGTGCGGTTCATTTGGTGGTACGTAACACCAACGTTTAGACCGAAATCGAAATCGTAAGACACTGCACCAGCGTAGCTGTCTTTACGACCTTCGCCTTCATCTTTAAACTGGTATTGACCGCTTAAGTTAACGCCGCCAAAGCTACCGTTGTATTGAAGCGCATCGTTGGCACGAGCAGTACCTGCTGCATCACCCTTATCGTAAATACCCATTGCGGTACCACCATAAACCCAAAATACATCGGTTACGCCAGTAATAGTGTAATAAGTCGACCATTGCTTACCGTAAGAAATAGAACCAAAATCAGCATGGTCAACTGCAATGAAACCTAAACGGTTGAAGAAAGGAGAGTCACTGTTACCACTTGGGTTATCTAAACCATACTCCATAGTTGCGCGAGCAGTAACGTTTTCGCTCATTTTACGAGAGAAGTTTAGGTTAATACGTGAAGAGTTGTTTTCAGAGCGAAGGTCACGATCACCATCTTTGTTAGCAGACTCAACCATAAGGTTAAGACGACCACCAATAGAAAAGGTGTTCTCACCATCGTTATAAATTTCTTGGGCGTTAGTTGCGCCCGCTGTGAATAATGTTGGAATTGCGATTGCTAGAATAGTCTTTTTCAAAGTTCCACTGCCTATTTTGAGATTAATAATTTATCTCTTCCTTGATCCATTCATTCGTCCTTGGAATGGTTTCCTTGAGCAGTGAAGTCCATCTCACGGGCGATATATTTGCTGAAAAACAGGGCGAAATCAACATTTTTTTAATGCATTATGAACTTTTACAGATAATTAAGAATGAATGTAGAAAATTGGCGAAATAATATACTAAAACACATCAAAATAAGATAAAAAGAGCCAAGCAAAAAATAGGGAACGTTTTTGTATAAGGGATAGGGCTTTAAAAACATGATTGATAGAACTGAAAAAACAAAAAAAGCTCACCGTAGTGAGCTTTTAAATGGCTGTAGAACGCTTAACTAGCGCTCATCGCAACAATAAACTTAGAAGTTATATTGAACAGCGATTGTCCAAAGGTTCTCTTGACCATCGATACCATCGTTCAAGTACTCAGCCCATGCTTTCATGTTGCTGTTGAACTTGTAAGCTGCACCAAGTTTGAATGCTTTAGCAGTATCAGCATCACCCAAATCGCCATCTTCTTTCTGTGCAGCGTAGCCAGTGTACAATGAAATAGCATTGATGTCATAAGAAGCTACTAGATCATAACCGTTTAGTTTTGCACCTTCAAAATCAGTAGCTACGTAAGCACCTGCTAAATACAAAGCTTCCCAAGAATAGCTTGCAGAGAATGCGTAGTTTTTCTTGTCACCGCTTACAATAGCACCTGAAGTAAGTGGAATCTCGTCAAATTTTTGCATGTGCGCGCCAGCGTACATAGCTAAACCAAAATCAAAGTTATAACCTAGAGTACCAGCGTAAGAGTGTGCTAGCTTAGCATCAGTCGCTTTAGCTGGAATACCAAGATCAGGGTTACCAATGCTGTTTTTAAAGTTATCATCGCGGAACTGGTAAGAAGCACCTACGTAGAAACCACCAAACTCACCGTTATATACGATTTGACCTTCTTGACGACCATCTTCAATAGCTGCGAAAGCTTCATAACCGTAAGTATTGAAGATATCAGTTGCAGCAACTGCTTGATAGAACGCAGTATCAGTTTGACCAAATACTACAGTACCTGCGTCATCAAATTCAAAACCTGCATATAAGTGACGAGCAGAAAGCTGTTTAGCGTCTTCAGTGCTGTTTTCAGCACGGATTTGCCACTCACCACGCGCTAAACCATAAACGCCGGTAGCGATTTCTGATTTTGCTTTAAAACCGAAACGAGCACTACCCACACCATCAGTTCCAGTACCGTCAATAAGAACAGTTTCCCCGGCTTCTTCTTTAGTATTTTGAGTTGATTTGATATCAAACTGCATACGGCCATAAAGTTCAGCAGTTATGCCGTCAGCGTCATATACAGTTGCAGCTTGTGCAGATGCTGCGAATAGAGCTGGTATTGCTACCGCTAGAATTGTTTTTTTCATTTTTCCTGTGCCTTCTTAGCAATTAAACACTTGTTCCTTAAATTCCCTGTGCGACAGTGATTTCTCGCTGTCTGGTCAATACATTATCAAGCTGGAAAAATTTTGCAATAAAAAATTGAACTTTTATAAAATCACGTAAAACCCTGTATCTACGTGCTTTTAGAGTGGTCAAACTATAATCACACACCATAAAAGAATGTATTAGAGATAAAAACGTGATCTATATCTAACAGTATTTAAGCCAACAATTTGATTTTTTTGCAGTATTTTATGTCGCCACACTCATCTATAATATACAGGCAAAGAACAAGCGGTCATTTCTAAGTTGTTAACAACATTGAGGAATTCATGTTAACAGAAAAACACAAACAACGAATTCGCCATTGGTATAATACTCTTCAGGAGCAAAACCTAAAATTTGTTAAGAGGGCTGCACAAAGTGCTCTTATTGCGCAAATCGCCAAAACAATCGCTGGAGATATCAATCGAAAACAACGGGTGCTTTTAGCTGAAGCTGGCACAGGAACCGGAAAATCACTGGCGTATTTACTTGCCTCCATTCCTTTAGCTAAGGCAATGAACAAAAAAGTAGTCGTTTCAACCGCAACTGTTGCGCTACAACAGCAATTAATAGAAAGTGATTTACCCACGGTGCATAGAGCGGCACACGGCGAGTTTGAGTTTGCCTTAGCAAAAGGAAGGCAGCGTTATTGTTGCGCCCATAAACTAGTTGCAGCCACTAGCACCGATTTAGGTCTCACCCCAAAACAATTAGATCTCAGCAAAAGAATGGCGATTGCTTTGCAGCAAGGTAAATGGGATGGCGATAGAGATAGTTGGCCAGGGCAAGTACCTTGGCAAATTTGGCAACATGTTGTGGTTGATACACTAAGTTGCTCGATTCAATCGGCTAGGCATCGAAGTTGTCCTTTTCATAAAGCACGCAAAGGCTTAAAAAAAGCTGATGTTATTGTGGCAAACCATAGTTTGTTACTTGCAGATCTTCATGCAGGCAGTGGCCATATTCTCCCCGCCGCAGAGGATTGCATCTATATATTAGACGAAGCTCATCAGTTTCCTGAGGTAGCAAGAGAGGCTAGCGCTAAGCAACTAATGCTAAATCATGCACTAAAGGAGCTAGAGAACCTAAAGCTGTTCGACAAAGAATTAGCAAACATTCTAAACCCCAATGCTGTTGCTGGAAGCAGCTTAAAGTTAAAGGAAGCCTGCGCAGAACTAAACCGCTGCTTTAACAAACTTAAAGATGTTGCAAATGCCAATAAAGGATCTTTTGATAACAGTCAGCATTGGCGCTTCGCACTTGGAAACACACCCAGCGCGATCATTAACATTGCCAGTAACTACCATAAAGAAGCCAATAAGCTAAGTAATAGTTTGCAGCATTATGCTGGGGTTATCCAAGAGAGCGTAGCCAACAATCAAATGAAGTCTGCCCAGGCTGAAGCCTTACTGAGTAGATTAAGCATCATGCAAAGTTTATCTGAGTCTTGGCTGGAGGTATTGTTTAGTTATGCGAACGAAAACAACCAAAAAAACTATGCCTTTTGGTTTACCCGTAAAGAAAAGGAAATACTATTATGTAGTTCTCCCATTGAAATAGGTGGTTTACTGCAACAGTTGCTTTGGCAAGATGCTTTTTCTGTAATTGCAGTATCAGCAACACTCAGCGCTCTAGGCAACTTTTCCTATTACCTTAATCAAATTGGCTTACCTAAATTAGCGACGGAACAACTCATAAAACTGCCCTCTCCTTTTAACTACCAGCAAGTTGTTCTAGCGGTTCCAAACAATATCGCTGAACCCGACCACCCCGAGTTTGCCAATAATGTTGCCCACGAGATCATCAAAGCTCAGCGCAATCAAGGCGGCATATTGGTGCTTTGTAACTCTTATCGTTTAGTGGATAAAGTTGCAGAGCAATTAGAAAAGCAGAAACTAAATAACCTTTGGATTCAAGGTCAATTAACCAATCAGCAAATACTGGCAAAACATCGACAAAGCCGCCAACAAAATCAAACCAGCACTATTCTAGCAACTATCGGCTTTAGCGAAGGCATCGACTTACCCGGTGATCTATTAACCGACCTTATCATTGCTCGCCTTCCTTTTGCTGTTCCTACCGAGCCGGTAATGGCTAGCCATGCCGAACTGCTTGAAAGTCGTAACCAAAATCCGTTCATGTTGCTAACTTTACCTAGCGCCAGTAGAAAACTGGTACAGAGCTGCGGAAGACTAATGAGAAAAGAAAGTGATTCAGGTAGAATTGTGCTGCTCGATAGTCGACTCACTACTCGTCGATACGGCAAGCAACTATTAGCTGCATTACCACCTTATAAAAGAAGTGACCATTGATGTTAGAACTGGGACTCGACCCATCTGTTTTGATCCTTATCGTAGGCATAGGCCTAACAGCCGGTTTTATTGATGCAATTGCAGGGGGCGGAGGCCTATTGACCATTCCCGCCTTGCTGAGCATTGGCTTGCCCCCCCACATTGCTTTAGGCACCAACAAGCTTGCTGCTAGTTTTGGTTCAAGCACCGCTGCATGGACATTTTATCGTAAACAACTATTTAATCCGGTGTTTTGGCTTTGGAGCTTTGTTGCTACCGCAATTGGCGCTTTTGCCGGTACCTTTATCGTAGACTTTATAAGCACCGAATGGTTAGAAAAGCTATTACCTCTAGTGATTATGGCAACCGCGGTTTATACCATCCTTAATCGTAAACAAGCCGACGGCCAAGCTGTGCTTCCCAAAGCAGACAAAAAACTCACTAAACAAATGGTTGGGCAAGGTTTAAGCCTAGGCTTTTATGATGGCGTCGCAGGACCTGGCACTGGAGCATTCTGGACCGTGTCATCCATGGCCTTATATAAGATGAACATTTTATTGTCTTCAGGCTTAGCAAAAGCGATGAACTTCACCAGTAACTTTGTTTCGTTTATTACCTTTGTATATTTAGGCCACGTAAATTGGGCAATTGGCTTAACCATGGGTGTGAGTATTATGCTGGGTGCAGTAGTTGGCGCGCATTCAGCCATTCACTTTGGTGCGAAGTTCATTCGTCCGGTGTTTATTACTGTGGTAATGGTTATTGCCGGTAAACTGGCGTGGCAAGCATGGTTGAGTTAGAACTGGAAAAGTTGGCGCAAAAGCTGCGTCAACTAAAGGAGCAAGCCGAACATCGAGATTTACAGGGTGAACGTAGTGCCTATGCCAAAACCGCAGTACTGGATGAGCGATTTAGCTGTCGTAGTGATCTGTTTAGTGACTATGTTGGCGAGCTTGAACAAGACCTTCAGCAAATAAGTCGTTTAGGTCAAAAAACCAAAGATGTAGACTTGTTAAAACTTTATTGCGACCGCTTCGTCGGTAAATTTGCGATGCTACAAAGTAAAATAAGCCAAGTATCCCGAAAGCAAAAGCAATACTCTGCCCCTCAACAACAAAGGATCCAGAGTTGGCAAAACCGCTTAAATAAAGTTATGAACTCTGGCGATCAAAATCAACTGCGCGAAAAGCTCAAGCAACAAAAACAATTTGAATTCCAACTTGAGCAAAAAATAGCAGAAAAAAACCAAGTACTTAATCGTAGTAATCTAAAGACAGATACTGCTAGACTAAGCACGGAACTCCTCAACCTAAAAAGTCGTTTGGGCGAGTGTCAAAAAACCACGTGGAAGCTGGAACAAAAAATTAATCAGTTAGAATCACGCTTTAAGGAGTAATTCATGCGATTCTTTGGGAAGACTGTAACTTTAACATTTGCTTGTATTGCAAGCTTCAATGCCTTTGCTGCAAGTTTCTCTACACCTAGTCACTTCGAGATTATGTATGTAGATAAACAGTCTAGTGGTGTATTCAGCCTAAGTAAAACAGACACTAAATTAGATGCAGGTCCTCACCAAGTTGTGGTTCGCTACGCAGACAACGTGGGCTCAAATAGCAATTCAGAGATAATCAAGTCTACGCCTATCGTGATTAATTTGAATGTAAAAGATGGTCAAGAGATTGTTTTACAAGCCCAACAACCTCGCAATATTAGTAAAGCGAAAAAGTTTGCCGAGAAACCAAAGTTTAGCTTGAGTGATAAAAAAGGTGGCTCTGTTGATTCGAGCTACTACCTCCTACCTTTAAAACCGGGCATGCAGTTTTCGCGTGACTACTTAGAAGAAATAGCAGCCATTGAAGCCAAACAAGGCTCAAACACACCCGCTGTTGCTGCAGCCACAAGCACGGCGGTGGTAGCAAAAGCACAAACACCTGCTGCAACGACTAGTACAAACGGTAGCAGCAATACCAATGCTGCAATCGCTACCACAGCTGTAGCAACAACGGCTGTCGTTGCTTCTAATAACAACCCAGTTGCCACAAGCGCCGAAGTAGCGTTACCTGCGAGTAATGTAGCAGTACCTGCGAGTGATAATACTGAGTTACAAATGCTGCAGTTTTGGTATCAACGTGCCGATGCAGCCACTCGTAAACAGTTTCAAATTTGGGTAATCCAACAACAGTAAACTACTTTTTCGATGACCTGAATTAATATCAATTCAGGTCATTTTGCCTACCTATTTCTTTCTGGTTCACTATGTCTCTAAACACTGCTCCAAAACATATCCAACTTGCTGTTGATCTGATTCAATTACTCGAAGAAAACCACATTGAGCCAGAGCTTGCTCTTAAAGCTTTAGAAATAGTCACTAATGATTGCCAACAAAAAATTGCCAAACAATCAAAGCTTGAAGACTAAAACCTCAAGCAAAGTAACTTACTAAAGTAAGTGCTCAACAAATTAGTCAAGCCTCTGAATTATATAAATTTGTTACAAACAAATTTATATAAATTTTTCATCCGCACAACAATTCAAATAAACATATTTGGTTAATTTGTTTCAACCGACCAATAATTGCACTATATTTTGTGACCAAAGTCGAAACTTTAGTTCCCTTCATCTATAAACTTGCCGCCGAACTCAAAACAACACACACACGGTAATTCACCTAAATGTGAACAAGGAACTACCCTAATGAAAAATCTTGGATTAGTTAGCGCTCTGCTAATTGCAGCGTCATCTTTGTCGGCAAATGCTGCCGAAGTAAAAGAAGACGTACATGCAGGCGATTATAAATGGCTGCAATTCAACTTGATGCACACCATTGATCAAAAGCCGCATAATATCGATGAAGGCTACAAAGATACCTATTTAGAAATGGAATTTGGCGGTCGCTCTGGCTACTTCGATTTCTACGGTTACGTCGATGTTTTCGACATAACTAACAGCAGCAGCAGCACTAAACATGAAACCGGTGGTATGTTCATGAAATTTGCTCCGCGCCTTTCGTTAGATGCAGTAACCGGCAAAGATTTATCATTTGGTCCAGTTCAAGAAATTTACATAGCTAACTTAAACAACTTTGGCGAAGAACAGCAAGAGCATTTCCTAGGATTAGGCTCTGACGTTAATGTACCTTGGTTGGGTAAAATGGGCATGAACCTTTATGCTCGTTATAGCGCTAAAAACTTTGGTAACGACGATGAAGGTTCGTGGAATGGCTACCAATTCTCAACTAACTGGTTCAAACCTGTTTATTTTTTCGAGAATGACAGTTTCATTTCATACCAAGGTTATTGGGACCATATGTTTGGTGCGAATGGTTACTCAGACCAATCTAACCGCACAACCTCAGGTGGACAAACATTCCATGGTATTTACTGGCACTCAGATCGCTTCGCTGTAGGTTATGGATTGAAATACTTCTATGATACTTATGGTATGAGAGATAATGCGGAATTGTACCCAGGCGGTCCAATTCAAGAAACAACTGGTTTTGGCCACTATTTCTCTGTGACTTACAAAATCTAAGCCTTGCTATTCGCCAAACAAACCTAGTAATAACTAGGTTTGTTTGGTATCTACACTCCTATCTCTAATTTATTAAGTTTAAAATTCATCAAACTAGACTCGAAAAACTCTACGCCAACACTAACTTAGTCGTACTACCAGATGAGTGCTTAAGCACATCTATTCTAGTGGCAATTTGCTCTTTCATCTCTGATACGTGAGAAATCACTCCCACCGTCCTGCCAGCACTTTGCAAATCCACCAAGGTACGAATCGCTAAATCTAATGACTCTTGATCCAAGCTACCGAAACCTTCATCAATAAACAGAGTATCTAGTTTTATGCCGCCAGCATAAGCTTGTACCACATCCGACAAACCTAGTGCCATTGCCAAGGCTGCCATAAAGCTCTCGCCACCACTTAAGGTAGCCACCGAACGAACTTTCGAGGTATAACTATCTTCAACTTCCAACTCTAAACCAGAGGCTTTATTTCCTTTAGCGCGCAGCTCTTTGCGAATGAGTTGGTAACGACCTTTACTCATTACACCTAAGCGCTGACTAGCTTGAAGTAATACATCATCTAGTAATACGCTCAATACAAAGCGCTGCAAACTAACCTTATTGCCGGTCTGACCATTGGCTACGTCAGCTAAAGTGCCTACCACTTGGTATTGCTCAGATAGAGATTGAGCATTCTTATCGGCTTGATTTAGCTTATTTTGGATCTCTAACAAACTTAAGTGACGATTATTGAGCTTGTTCCACTCAGTATCTGCTAAATCTTTTTGTTCTAGCAGTTTGTTAAGCGCTTGCGCTAAGTCTTCAAGACTTTGCTGCTTTTTGCCCTTTAGTTTGGCCTTTAATTGCTCTAATTGCGCAGACACTTTTGTTAAGTCGCTATGATATTCTTCTAGGTCCTTTGCAAGTGCTGCCATTTCATCATCACTAATCAAGGCCATGTTAAAGGCGCTTTCATTGACAAAACTAGACTTTGCTAATTGCTCTGAAAACCTAGCTTGCGCTTCACTTAAGGCTTGCTGAGCGAGTTGCAGCGCCTGTTTTGCCGCTGTAGCTGCCGATTGTTTAGCACTTAAGTCTTCCCGAGCGGCATTGTGCTGCTCGTTTATCGCTGCAATAGATGTCTTAAGTTGCTCTACTTGCTGCTGTTGCAGATTTATAGCTTCATCAAGAATTGACGGCTGCTGGTACTTCTCTGGTAAGTTTTGCTTGGCATTTTCGCGCTGCCCTTGCAACACATCTAACTGGCTTTTGGTTTGCTGATATAAGTCTCGCGCTTGCTCTACCTGAGCGTGCAACTGCTTCTCTGTTTGTTCTGTTTGCTCAAGTTGTTGTTGCTGTTGTTTAGCATGTGACTGAGCCTGTTGAGCGGCGGCCAAAGCTTGCTGTGCAGCATCCAGTTCTGCGCGAAACTGTTGCAAGGAGATTGCCGCTTTATCGCCCAGTTGCTGGCTAATGTTCTGCTGTTGATTTAGCCATTCGCTTTGCTTGGTTTTTAAGGTTTTGTAGTGCTGACGGGCTTCTTCTAGTTTATCTCGCGCGATTTGCTCATTGTTACGTGCCTGCTCTACATCATTTTCGCTGGGCAATGCTTGATGACTCGCCGCAAGTTGAGGATGCGCAGTGCTGCCACATACTGGGCAAGCATCACCCGTCTTAAGTCGTTGCGCCATAATAGCGGCTTGGCCTTGGTGCCAAGTTAGTTGAACCTGATTTGCCTGCTGCTGAGCTTGCTCGTAATCAGCTTTAAGCTGCTTACCTTGCTCAGCAGATTGTTCAAGCTCACGCTGATTATCACTCATCTGTTGGTTTAGTTTAGCCAGCGCCTCAGCCAGCTCTACATTTTGCTGGCATAGGCCTAACAACCGCTGTTTTTCCGCTTGGCTTTCCGCCAATTGGCGACTGCTGGTAAGTTGCTCGCTCAAAGCGACTTTACGGCTAACTAAATCTACCAGCTGCTGCTTTAACCCCTTACCTTGCTCTGCTTGACTATCTAATTTTGCTTGGGCTGCAGTTTGCTGCTGTTTTAGTTTATCTAAGTCTTGAATCAGTGGCTTAAAGTTTTGCAGCGAAAGTAAGCCTTCTTGAGCTTGGGCTAGTTGCGCTTCTTTCTCTGGAACCTGCTCCACTTGCTGCTTAGATTGCTGCAAGCGTTGTTGAGCCGAGCTTAATGCCGCTTCGCTTTGACTTTGTGCCAAACTGGCTTGCTTAGCCTCGTTAAAACGCTGTACTTTTGCTGTATCAAAGGCCTCAATAGCCTGAGCAGCTTTGGCTTGGTCTAAGCGAGTTTGCTTTTCGCTGATACTGGCTTTTTGTTTGTTCAAAGCAGTTAAAGTTGTTTTAAGAGTAGCCTGTAGATTAAAGTCTTCGTCGAGTAGTTTGGCCGCTTGGTAATCTTTATTCGCCACTAAGTACTGTGCTTCAGTTTGCTGCTTTTGCGCTAAGGCTTGCTCAAGTTGCGAGCTTAATTGGGCTAGCTCTTCGCTTAAATCGCTTTGTTCATTTAGATCGGCACTTTGTAAAATACCTTCGCGAATATTCTTTTGCTCTAGAGCTTGAGTGCGAATACTGGCCGCTTGAGCTTTAAGGCTGTCTTCAATTTTTCGATAAATATGAGTTTGAAATAATTGAGAAAATATTTTTTCCCGCTCTTTAGAGTCAGCCATTAATAGCTGGCGAAACTTACCCTGTGGCAAGACCATCACTTGGCGAAACTGGTCGGCATCTAAGCCAGTGAGCATCTCTATCTGGTTATTTGCTTCCGACACCTTGGCAGGGACTAGTAGCTCTTCACTGCCGTCGTCATTCAACAAACTTAACTGGGCTTCTGGCTTTTGTTGGGTATAACCATCACCGGATTTTTTTAAGCGAGCTTGTTCGGGTACGCGACGAATTTTGTATCGCTTCGCCCCTAGTTCAAACTCAAAAATCACTTCGGTTAGCAAGGCTTCATCGGCCAAATCACAACGCATTTGTGAAGCTTCGCGCTCATCACCAGTGCTCTTTCCATACAAGGCGAAACACATGGCATCTAAAATGGAGGTTTTGCCTGCACCTGTAGGACCATTGAGCAAAAATAGTGGATTTTGACCGAGTTGGCGAAAATCTATCAACTCTATTCCAGCAAAGGGGCCAAAGGCGCTCATGCATAATGAAATTGGGCGCATTATTGGTCTCCGCGGTGCAGTTGGTCGATAGTTTGCTTTAACAAGGCTTGCTGCTCAGCGCTTAGCTCATCGCCAGATACTTGGGCAAAAAAGTCGGTGAACATGTCGTATTCACCTTTTTTTATGTGCTCTCGATTAAGCTCAAGCTTGTCTGTATTTGCCATCAAACCGGTTCGCTCGAGGTGCAGAACATTTGGGTATACCTCGCGTAACTTGCCCATGGCATCTAAAATGGCCGACTTATCTAACAAACGCACCATTAGGTAATCATCTCGTTGACTATCGGTGCTTCCACTAGCTAATAAGTCGTCGAGATAACCTTCTATAATGCGTACATCTCGCTTAGCGTTAAGTGCAATCAGTTCTATATTGCTGTCGTCTTCAGTGAGCTCAACCAAAGTCACAGACTTAGCCTGATGCTGCTCGCTAAAAGAATACTTTAAAGGAGAACCGGAATAGCGGATCTGCTGTGAACCCTTGTATTGGGGCCCATGTAAATGACCTAGAGCAACATACTCAAAACCGCTAAATAGCTTTGGAGAAATCTTGTCTGCCCCGCCAATGCTAAGGGGCCGTTCTGATTCAGACTCATCACCGCCATCTAAAAAACAGTGAGCAATCACTACCTTTTTTAAGCCTTTGCTATCATGTTGTTTAACTTGTTCAAGCAACACTTGCATAGCTTCTTGATGGGTAGTTGCTTGGCATTCAAACACTTCACGCACGGTGGCTGGCTCAGCATAAGGAAGCGGATAAAACACCACTGATTCACCATCTTTAGCGGGGAGCTTAATGGCTAAAACTTGCTGACCTAAAGTACCGCTAATATAGAGACCACTTTCACGCATTTGTCTCGATGCAAAAGCTAAGCGCTGCGCACCATCGTGGTTTCCAGCAATCAGTATCACAGGGATGTTTAGCTGATTAACGAGTTTATCTAGGGTGTCATCAAGCAGCTTAACAGCATTACTGGGTGGTACAGAGCGATCAAATACATCACCAGCTACGATTAACGCATCCACTTGTTGCTGCTGGGCAATTTGAATAATTTGCTCTAACACATACTCTTGATCTTCTAATAAAGACTGATTGTGTAACTGGCGCCCAAGGTGCCAGTCAGAAGTGTGGAGAAATTTCATTCAATATCCGTAAGTTAAACCAGAAACCAGCACAAATGCTTTACTAATTGCAGTGCTAGCATTATCGCCAAGCCATGCTTTTAAGGCAATGAATATACGCATTTGATACCAAGCAAGCTGTCAAAGAAATGAATTCGTCAGCGAAACTCGCATAGCGCCTTAGACTCTGGCAACATAGGCCTATTAATGAATAATTATTTCAAGGAAGAGCTGTGTCTGATCAAGGTTCAACTGGCAACGTGCTTGCCGCTATTTGTAGCTTTTTTATCCCCGGTTTAGGCCAATTAGTTCAAGGCAGAATTCTGTCGGCGTTGATGTTTTTTGTAATAACTGCTGCAGGCTACGCGCTTTGGTGGTTAATTGTGCCCATTGTGATTGCGGTGATCGTTCATATTTGGGCAATTATTGACGCAGCGAGATTTACACCAGGGAGTAACTAATGAGAATTTTTAGCATATTAATATTGCTTACCGGCCTTGTTGCTTGTGAATCCACCTATTACTCCGCAATGGAAAAGGTGGGCTACCACAAACGCGAGATATTGGTTGACCGAGTAGAAGAAGCACAAGAAAGCCAACAAGATGCGCAGCAACAATTCACCTCGGCTCTTGAACAACTTAAAACCTTAACTAATTTTGATGGCGGCGATTTAGAAGATGTTTACGATGAAGTAAATGCCCAATATAAAGACTCTAAAGCAGCAGCCGAAACCGTAAGTGAACGGATAGATGAAGTAGACAGTGTTGCAGAAGCACTTTTTGATGAATGGCAAGATGAGTTAGAGCAATATCAATCGGCTAGTTTAAAAGCCGAGAGCAAGCAGCAGCTTGCTGATACACGTAAACGCTACGCCGCCATGCTTAAAGCAATGCGCCGAGCAGAAGCACAAATGGGCCCGGTATTAACACGCTTAAACGACAACCAGCTTTATTTAAAGCATAACTTAAATGCTCGAGCCATTGGCGCAGTTGGTAAAGAGTTCTCGCGCTTAGAGCAAGAAGTTGCTGACGTAATTACACAAATGAGCAAGGCAATTGCAGAATCGGACAAATTTATTGCAACCATGAAGTAAGCCATTAAAGCCATATTCAAATTGAGTATGGCTTTAAATAACAGCCCATCATACATATCCAATCCCAGTGAATTAACAATGCTTACTCTATTCGAAATGTTAGTAAAATCTCCTATTACAATTAGCTTGGCCTTATAAAAACCTCGTTATTTAAGTCACTTGCAAGCAATACAGAACTTACGCACAATACCCGCGTTAACAAAGGAGTAAAACAAATGGTTTCTAAATGGGCTAAACGCTTTTTTCAAATGGCAGAGCTAGTAGCATCTTGGAGTAAAGATCCCTCTACCCAAGTGGGAGCAGTGATTACCGAGAGCAACCGCATTGTATCCTTAGGCTTTAACGGCTACCCACACGGGATATCTGATAGCGCCGAAACCGACAACCGAGAAATGAAGCTGCTTAAAACCCTGCATGCTGAAGAAAATGCAATTTTATTTGCCAAGCGAGATTTGTCTGGCTGCGAGATTTGGGTTACTCACTTCCCCTGTCCTAACTGCGCAGCAAAAATTATTCAAACAGGTATTGCAACCGTGCATTGCCCAGAACAATCTGAAGACTTTTTATCTCGCTGGGGAGACAAAATTAAAGTTAGTGAAGATATGTTTAGCCAAGCAGGTGTAGCTGTTGATTGGTTGCCGCTGAATCAAAACTAGTCATGATAATGCCAGGGTTGTTGCTTCAACAGCCCTTATATGTAGTACAAAATAGAGTAATGTAGTCTACTTTAAGACTTCAAAATTATTTGTCGTTATCAATTCATAACTATTAATAAATCCATACTAAACCTTTTCTAGTTTTAGCCATCAATAAGATCTAGCGTTGACAAGCATTACGAAAATCAGTCACTTATACCGATGACTTTAATAGCTTTTACTTTTATTCGAATCCAATAAATAAACTATTCAATAACTTATCATCTTACGAAAAGTGTTCTTGTCAGCTATGTTTGCATTTTACCTTCTATACCAGTTTGTTGTTTTAGTTCTCTCTGAAACAAAGTTGATTAGAGGGTTAAGCTCACATTTCTTTACGCTAAACCTCATCTAGCCCACAGTTTTTAACTCTCCTCTTTTAATCATACAAAAATATTTAATAATCTGATCAGGCTCACAGATACAAATCCAAAATCCCAATACCATATTTGTATTACATTAATACTAGTAGCGAAGTCACCTCTAAGGACTAATGATGACAAGTTATAAACCTTTAGCTTTTGCAATTTGTATCGCAACCAGCTCAAGCGCTATTGCAGCAGAATTTGTATTTGTGAAAGAAGAAGTATTAAAAAACAATCGAGCGTTGCTGCATTCAGAAAATGCTCCTTCAACGATGACTCGAAGCTATGAGCGTTTATTAGAAGAAGCAAAATACGCTACCAAAGCAGGTCGATTTTCGGTGACCGATAAAGGGATGATGCCTCCAAGCGGTAACAAAAACGATTACTTAAGCATTAGTCCTTATTGGTGGCCTGACAAAAACAAAGCTGATGGCCTTCCTTGGAACCGTATTGATGGCAAGGTAAATCCAGCATCAAAAACTAGCGAAACAGATTCAAAACGCTTAGGTAAGTTTACCCGCTCGGTAAGAGCCTTAGCTATAGCCTACTATTTTAGCCAAGACGAGCAATATGCAGAAACAGCTATAGATTACATTCGTACTTGGTTTTTAAACCCTAAAACACGAATGAACCCCAACATGAACTACGCCCAAGGTGTGCCAGGTCGTGCAGAAGGCCGCCGTGGTGGCATTATTGATTCACGTTCGTTTGCAGACAGAATGTTAGATGCGATTGCGATGGTATCTCAGTCTCCCGCTTGGACAGAAGCAGACGAGAACGGCATCAATCAATGGTATAGCGAGTACTTAGATTGGCTGCTCACCAGCGAATTGGGCGGTGGCCCCAAAGGCGAAGCCTATGCTGAAAACAATCACGGCTCTTGGTATGACCTACAAGTTGCGGGCATCTCCTACTTTTTGGGCAAAGAATCAATTGCCATGAACGCGGTAGAGAAAGGCAAGATGCGCATAGACAGTCAGTTTAGAGCCGACGGTACTCAACCACATGAATTAGCGCGCACTCGCTCTTACCATTACAGCTACTTTAATTTAGATGCTTTATCTGGTGTTGCTCAAGTGGGCGAAAAAATTGGCATAGACCTATGGAACTATGAATCGCCTAAAGGTGGTTCGCTAAAAAAAGGTATTGTGTTGTTAGCTCAATATCAAGACAAAGCGGAAGACTGGCCTTACCCGCATAAAAAAACTCCGCGAGTAATGCGCATGATGCCAATCTATCGTAAAGCAGCTCTAGGTATGAGTGACCAAACCTTATTGGCTCTCTCAAATTCAGGCGATTTTTCTCAATTTACCGTTAAAAAAAACCTGGCTGAAATTTGGGCTGAACGAGATATAGAACTGTTATACCCAAAACAATAATAACGACCCTAACTCCCTAAACAAAAACTAGGCCTGTTAATAGGCCTTAACTTGGAAATGGAATTTATCATGACAAAAATGAAAAGCCTTTCAATTGCAATTGGTGCCCTGTTAATTGCAGCACCTGTCGCTGCTGGTCAACTTGATATACGTAGCGAATACAAGCACGAGTCAGAAGATTACGGTTACCGTATTAAGATAGGTGACTCAACTAAAGTAAGTGATGCTGGTAGCTGGAACTACAGTGTTGAGATGAAGTTTTTTAGCGGCGATAAAGAAAACGGCGAAAGCGGCGATTTTTTAGAAAACTTACAACGCGGCGACTCAGAGTTTGACTGGGGCTACAAACATAAACTAAACAAAAAATGGTACATCCACCCTGGTATGCCAATTACCTTTGGTGATCAGCGCGTGACTTATAAGCCGCAGTTTCGTGTAGGTTATACCTCAGATTTCGGTTTAAAAACTGCATTACGCTACCGCTATGAAATTCGCCAATATGCCGATGGCAAAGAAAACGGCGAGACATGGACTAAATCTAAAATCACTCTGACTGGTGGTTACAAAGTAAAAAGCATGCCTAATCTAAAACTAGATTACGAAGCGAACTACTGGAAAAGCCATGAATACGAGTGGGATGCAATTGCCGGTAAAGCAAAAGATCCGCAATTCAACAATGGTGATGACAACTGGGATGCTGGTATCTTCATCGGTTACCAAATTGAAAAATGGCGTCCATACGTAGAATTTTGGAACTCAAGTGTGAGCTCTAAAACTGACCAACGCCAACTTAAAACCCGTGTTGGTGTTAAATACAAATTTTAAACATTTCGTAATTACTTAGCTTTCCTTCTTTAAAGCCAAGCAGGTTTTCTGCTTGGTTCTTTTTTATGCCGAACATACACTGGTATTATTTAGCATTTCTTGTTTGCGCATCGGCATTGCATCAATAATTGCGAATACTTCCTGCCAATTAGTAGGAGCACCCCAACGGTGTTTTTCGTGGCCATCTTTACCAATTAACACTGCTATGTGCTTGTTATCTTCTACCTTATATTTGTTGCGTAAATAAGAGACCCCATGGCTTGCTACTGGGCCAGTTTTGCCTAAAGCTTGTTGCGGTGTCATCACCATAACAACAAGATCTCGCTCCTGGATCTGACAACGATAACGCATTTCATCTGCCAAAAATTGTTCAACTGCGCGGTCTTGTTGTGGCGCAAAAAACAACACACTTCGGTGTGCCCAATAGTCGCTGTCTAAAGGATAAGACATAGCAACGCCACTAATAGATAACAACATAGCTGCGATTACTTGTTTCATAACAATTCCCCCGTTCTCAGCTAATTAGAACGAAGTCTTAGGCGATAAAGTTCAATATTTCGGCGCTGAATCTGAGGGCTAGTGGTCAGGATTTTTTACAGTCATAATTCGGCATTCGTAACTAGCTAATATCAATATGAAAATACATTTAGTTAAGCTATGAGCCCATTTAACTACAAAATGGTCAATAAAAAGATTGGACACTGCATTACACTTGATGATAAATGTGTCATTAATATTTACATTATCCTTTTCCTTAAGTGCTATAACTATCTTACCCTTTGATTTTTATAACTTTTAAATCTTGGCGCAATTATTGATTTATAAGACATTCACTTTACAAAGGAATGTCTAATGCTAATCACTAGAAATATACTCTCTGTAAGCTTGTTGCTACTCACCGCGCCAGTTCAGGCAACTATTATCGCCTACGACATGCTAAACAGCAGTAGTCTTAATCTAATCGAATATCAAAACCCATTTAGCCCTCAATTTGCTAGTGATCAAGACGGCTTTGATAAATACCAAGCTGGTCCTGGCGCCAATATTCCAAATAGCCTGATTGATTCGAGCCTAAGTACCGCAAGTGATAACCTTGGTATTGTTAATTCACAAACTGACCAACAAAGCTTTTTTGGTGTAAGTGATACGCTAAATCCAAATAACCCAAGCGGCAATACACAAGCAACTTGGCAATTTGATATTGGCGGTTTTTCCTTAACTTCAATTTCTATTTCTATGGCGGCTATGGGTGATTTTGAAAGCTCTGATTACTTTAGCTTTAGCTATGCAATTGATGCTTCACCTATTCAATTACTCTTTGCTAGCTCGGTTGGTGAACAAACCAATCAGAGCTATACCATGGCCAACGGAAGCCAATACGCACTAAACGACCCACTATCGATAAACGGTCAGGTGCTAAACAACCAATTCCAGCAACTTAGTCAGAGCTTAATTGGCAGTGGTTCAATATTTAGCTTGTACTTTAACGCAAATCAAAATGGTGGGAATGAGGCATTCGCCTTTAGGGAGATTATCGTTAACGGAGAAAATCTACTAGCTAGTCAAGTACCTGAGCCAAGCAGTATTTGGCTGGTGCTCTTGGGCTTAGTCGCGCTAAAGGTGAAGCGCAGCCAGGTTTAAAGCAAAATAAAAAAAGCGACAGCATAGATTTACGCTGTCGCTTTGCTACTACCGCTTATTACTTTTTGTTATTGCTTGATGCCAGCAAATACCACAACCACTTTGTCGTCACCTTTGGTGCGACTAAAGGCATAAGGTTGATCGCTTATTTTTTTATGCTCACCAGCACCAATGGCAACGTGGCGGTCACGGAACTGACCTACTGTTTGCCAGTGTTTTACTAACGCTTGACGATCTTTGTCTTTAGCAATTTGCTCCCAGTTCATAAACGAACGCGTTGGAGAGTCAAAGGCATCTGATTGTGGCCCGCGTGGGCGCCCACTCTCGTCACCATAGTACAATTGCACGCCACCAGGCATCATAAGTAATGCCGTACCTGCACCCGCTTGCAACGGTAAATCTTCATAGTTTGAATAGAACAACTTGGTATCGTGCGAACTAATGTAAGTAAGCAAATTAAACGTTGGGTCGCTATTTATGTCTTTAGCATAGCTTGCATACATTTTTTCATTTTGCGCCAAACACTGAGAGCCTTTAAGTGCTGCACTTTCGCCAGCGTACTCAAAGTTTATTAGGCTATCCATACCGTTGTCGAAGTAAAAGTCGCGGTAAGCACCGTGGTGCCATACTTCACCTACCATCCAAAATGGTTTGTCATCAATGGCTTTCTCTGGATTATTACTCTTCCATTCTGCTAAGGCGTCGGTAGCGGCATCTTTCAACTTAGCCCAAACTTCAGGCTCTACGTGCTTAACCGTATCAGCCCTAAAGCCATCGATGCCGTAATCGCGTACCCAATTAGTATGCCATTCAACTAAGTAATCCAGCACAGTGTAGCCTTCACGCTCTACCGCTTTGGTATCTTTTTTGTTTTTAAGAATAGGCGGCAATCCTACGTGTTTAGTACTCTCGGTTAATAAGTCAGGCAAACCCGCTAAGTTCATAGTGATATCATCACCACCAGGTGCGGTGTAGCCTGCCATGCCACTGCGAACCCAGTCTGGTCCCCACCATTTATCTCCCCATTCGCTAGAACTCCAACGAATAAAGTTGTTATAGCGATGCCAGTTTTGGCCTTTATCAAAATCGGGCTGCCAGTCAGTCCATTTTTCCGGTACCGGAGCTCCAGGAGCCATTGCGTTAATGCCAAAAGTTTGCATATCATCCATGGTTGGATAACCCACGTGGTTAACTACCACGTCAACCAGCACACGAATGCCGCGTTTATGGGCTTCGTCAACAAAGCGACCAAAATCTTCTTCACTGCCTAGATTGGGGTCGATTTTAGTAAAATCTAAAGCCCAGTAGCCATGGTAGCCATAGAATGGGAAGCTACCTTTCTCTCCACCACCAATAAAACCATGAATTTGCTCAACAATAGGCGTAACCCAAATGGCGTTCATGCCTAAGTCTTTGATGTAATCTAATTTAGCGGTAATGCCACTAAAGTCACCACCTTGGAAGGTACCAATTTCCTGTTTACCATCGGCTTTACGATTCAGCGGGTAATCATTACTGGTGTCACCATTATTAAAACGGTCCGTCATGATGAAGTAAACGCTCGCGTTATCCCATGAAAACTCACTGGCCTTAGCATCTGCGGCTTCAAGCAACAAGATACCGCCGCTAGCCGGGTCTGGCTGCATGGTCACTTTACCATTAGCCACTTTCTGGGTTTGGCCAGAGTAAAAATCTTTAACGGTTTGACCATTTTTAAAGGTAGAGCTTACGTCAACCGTTACCGGCTGCCCATCCCAAGCGATACAATCAACCGCTGGCGGTTTACGTTTAAAGGTAGATGCTTGCGCCTTGCGTGAAACTTGTAAGGTAGGGTTGTCAGCATCTGAGTTATCTAGAATTAACTCGTAGTTACCCGCAAACAAAATTTTCAGTTCAAAGTACTTATCTTTAGCACAGCTATTTAAGTCTTGAGGTTTTGAAAAACGAAGTTTGTTTTTGTCAACAGGGCCAAAACGCAAGCCACATTGTTGGCCTTCGTCTGAGATCTGAATGTTATAAGTGCCTTTTTCGAGCGGAACGATAATTTTATATTTACTTTTTCCAGCAAATTTTAAGCGCTGCTCAACGTTAACACCGCTATCAGCATAATTCATGTATAGAGGCGTTTTAATCATCGCCGCCGACAAATTTGCCGAACCGCCTGCCATTACTAGCGCCGCACTCAATAAACCTAGTTTAAAACCTTTCATTCAACCTCCATGGTATTTACCTATCGCAACCTGCGCATAAACACCTCGTTCAACTATTTGAAGTGATGAAAACAAAAGCTAGTTAAGTTTTCACTAACAAAGCATGATTATTTGCGAATTTTATGACTGACAGCGCTTTCATTTGGCAAAACAGCAGGTTCGCCATCATATCCACATTCATTAGCGCGTGCCCCTTGCTGCACCTGTGATGTTGTTTTATCATGTCGGGTCTTTATTGTGGTTATTTTGGCAGAATATTTCGCTTAAAAATCACAATTAGCAGACAGATAAAAGAAACAGTTTAAGTTAGTAGTATTCGCTTAAAGCTTGACTAAAGAAATAACAATAGCGCGAGTGAGAGCAACAGACAGGGTGTAAAGGAAGCCATGAAAAAAACAATGTACGAAAAGATCTGGGACGCGCATGTAGTCCACGAACCTAAAGGTAGCGCATCTATCCTTTTTGTTGACCGTCACCTCATGCACGAAGTAACAAGCCCGCAAGCCTTTGAAGGTCTGCGTATGGCTAATCGCCCAGTTCGTAACCCACACAGCATTTTGGCCACTATGGACCACTGTGTACCAACTAAAGCCGCCGACCGCGCTTCTTTGCCAGACCCCATCGGCAAAAAACAAATTGAAGTTATGGCGCAAAACTGTGCCGACAACAGCATTAACTTATACGATATGAACAACGCCAATAACGGTGTTATTCACATCGTTGTACCTGAGCATGGTTTTGTTCACCCAGGCATGGTGGTTTGTTGTGGTGATAGCCACACGGCTACACACGGTGCATTTGGCGCTCTTGCGTTTGGTATTGGTACCTCTGAAGTTGAACATATTATGGCAACTCAGACCATCCAACAGAAGAAATCTAAAACCATGTTGGTGAAGGTAGATGGCGAACTGTCAGAATTTGCCACCGCTAAAGACATTGTATTAGCCATCATCGGTAAAATTGGTACTGCTGGCGGTACCGGTTACGTGATTGAATTTGCGGGTAGCGCAATTGAAGCCTTAAGCATGGAAGGTCGTATGACTGTATGTAACATGGCTATCGAAGGTGGCGCACGTGCTGGCCTTATTGCACCAGACCAAAAAACCTTCGATTTCTTAGAAGGCAAAGAGTTTGCACCTAAAGGGGAACATTGGGAACAAGCTCTAGAATACTGGAAGTCTCTAACCACCGACGAAGGCGCAGAGTACGATGCAGTTGTAGAATTAGACGCAGCAGACATTGCACCTCAAGTCACTTGGGGAACTTCGCCAGAGCAAGTTTTACCCGTGGATCAGCCCATTCCAGATCCTGCTCAAATTGAAGATTCAATCAAATCATTAGCCGCTAAAAGTGCCCTTAACTACATGGGTTTAGAGGCCGGTAAGAAAATGACTGACTTCTCAGTTGACGTAGTATTTGTGGGTTCATGTACCAACGGCCGTATTGAAGACTTCCGCGCTATTGCCGAAGTGTCTAAAGGCAAAAAAGTAGCACCAGGCGTTCAAGCCATTGCGGTACCAGGTTCTTATCCTGTTAAAGAGCAAGCTGAAAAAGAAGGCATTGACAAAGTGCTTATCGAAGCTGGATGGGAATGGCGTGAGCCGGGTTGTTCAATGTGTTTAGCGATGAATGGTGATTACCTTCAACCTGAACAACGTTGTGCATCAACTTCAAACCGAAACTTCGAAGGACGACAAGGAAAAGGGGGTCGAACCCACCTTGTATCACCGGCCATGGCTGCAGCAGCGGCCGTAGAAGGTAAGTTCGTCGATTTACGTAATTGGAAATAATGTAAACACATTGAGTTATCGATGTGAGTGAAATTTTGGAGTTAAATATGCAACCTTATGAAAAACACAGTTCTGTTGCCGCAGTAATGAATCGCAGCAATGTTGATACCGACCAAATCATTGCCAAACAGTTTTTGAAAAAAGTAGAACGTACTGGTTTTGGTGTTCACCTTTTTCACGATTGGCGCTACCTAGAAGATGGCTCTGACAATCCAGAGTTTGAATTGAACCGCCCTGAGTTTAAAGGCGCTAAAATTCTAATTGCTGGTGATAACTTTGGTTGTGGTAGCTCCCGTGAGCACGCACCTTGGTCAATTGCCGATTACGGTTTCAATACAATCATTTCAACTAGCTACGCTGATATTTTCTTCAGCAACTGCTTTAAAAATGGCATCTTGCCAATCATTGTTGATGCAGAAACATTACAAGCATTAATGGATGAGGTAGAAGCCGCACCTGGTATTTCAATTACTATCGATTTAGAGAATCAAGTAATTCAAACTCCAGCGGGTAAAGAAATAGCGTTTGATGTAGACCCATTCCGTAAAGAGACTTTATCTAAAGGCCTTGACGATATTGGTTGGACTTTAAAATTCGAAGATAAGATCTCTGAATTTGAAGCCAAACACAAACAACAACTACCTTGGTTGTGGCCAAGCGCGTAGTTGCAGTTAGGCGCTACCAAGGTAGCGCCTACTCTTTAGCTAATTTCTTTACTGCGAGACATGGTTTATGGAGCAAAAGCGCTCAATACAACTCATGGACACTACCCTTCGCGATGGCGAACAAACCCAAGGTGTGTCTTACTTCCCCCAAGAAAAAGTCAGTGTAGGTAAAGCCCTACTCCAATCCTTAAAAGTTGATCGTATCGAAGTAGCCTCTGCACGTGTTTCAGACGGCGAAAAATCGGCGGTACAACAGCTTACCGACTGGGCTAAAAACGCAGGACACCTACATCAAATCGAAATTCTTGGTTTTGTTGATCACACTAAAAGCGTTGATTGGATTGTAGAATCAGGCGCTAAAATTATTAATCTACTGACCAAAGGCAGCTTAAACCACTGTACTAATCAGCTAGGTAAAACCATAGAGCAGCATATCACCGACATTAAACAAACGGTGAGCTACGCCCAAGCCCAAGGCTTAAGCGTAAACGTCTATTTGGAAGACTGGTCAAACGGCTATGCCGATAGCCCAGACTACGTATACCAGCTGGTCGACGCACTTAAAGACTTAGGCATAGAACACTTTATGTTGCCAGATACCCTAGGGGTAATGGCACCAAAAGAAGTATTTGATAGCTTAACTGACATGATTGAGCGCTTCCCAAGTATTAAGTTTAACTTTCACCCGCATAACGATTACGGTTTAGCCACAGCCAATAGCATGGCAGCGGCAGAAGCCGGCGTAGCGGCACTGCATTGCACCATGAACTGTTTGGGTGAACGCGCTGGTAATGCTTCGTTAGCCGAAGTGTCAGTAGTACTTAAAGATAAGCTCGGTTTTCAGCTAAACATCGATGAAAAAGAAATCCACAATATTGCCAAGCTAGTTGAAAGCTTTTCCGGTAAACGACTAGCCGCTAATACCCCGATTGTTGGTGCAGATGTATTTACTCAAACCGCGGGTATTCATGCCGATGGTGACCATAAAGGTGGTTTATACATTACCGAGCTAAGCCCAGAGCGCTTTGGCCGTGAGCGCAGTTATGCCTTAGGTAAAATGGCAGGTAAAGCCTCAATTATTAAAAACCTAGAAGCGATGGAGATAGAAATATCTCCAGAGAATCAGAAAAAGCTGCTCGACAAAATCGTTAAGTTAGGTGACCAAAAAGCCACTATCACTCCTAACGATTTACCGTTCATTATCGCCGATATCATGGAGAGCAATGACTTCGCCCATATTGAGTTACTTAACTGCTCAATTACCAGTGGGTTAGATTTAGAGTCTTCCGCCAACATTCGCCTACGCATTGGTGATAAGGTTTATAAGAGCTCAGGACACGGTAACGGTGGTTTTGATGCCTTCATGAAAGCACTCGAACATCCTTTAAGCGATTCTAAGCTAACCATGCCAGAACTGATTGATTACGAGGTTCGTATTCCTCCAGGTGGCCAAGCAAATGCACTGACCGAGTGTGTGATTCAATGGGCCGATGATGCTAAGCAATTTCATACCCGTGGGGTTAACTCCAACCAGGTATTTGCTGGTATTCAAGCTACTTTACGCATGCTGAATGTGCGTTTACACCAACGCCAGTAACACTAAAGCCTCTCAAGTAAACTTAAAAGGCGAGCATGGCTCGCCTTTTCTAATTAAAGCCAACGACATAAGACCTCAAGCGAAGTCCACTAGAGTAAAACGCGGGTTGTCACTAAATACTTGTAACCGCTTAAGACTATCAAGCAGGACAAGGCGTTCACCTTCTTCCTGTTGTAACTTAATACATTCTTGTTTCTGTTGATTAGTAAAGGTATCAACTGCTATCCCTTCAAGTACGGAAGCGTCTCTCAATATAAGCTTAACGGAGTAGCGGAACATGCAGGCTATTTCAATATAATCATATTCGTTGCAAGAAATCATAGTCACTCCACACCACTAACCTATCGCCAACTATAGACCAGCGAAGAAAGCTATTAATTCCCAAGCTTGCGAGTAAATAAGGTGCTACACTCCGCGCTCGTTAACTTATAGGCTAGATACTATACTAGCTGTTGCCGCTTATTTAGCAGAGTACTCCAATGCCTTTTACAAAACTTGGTTTAAGCCCACAGCTTATTCAAGCCATACAAGAACAAAACTACCAACAGCCTACTCCGATTCAGGCTAAAGCCATTCCATTGGTACTAAAAGGCAAGAACCTTATTGCAGCTGCACAAACAGGCACAGGTAAAACTGCTAGTTTTGTCTTACCCATTTTGCAAAGTATTTCTCAGCAAACCGAAGCACTGCGCGGTAAAAGAGTACGAGCCTTAATATTAGCCCCCACTAGAGAGCTAGCTCAGCAAGTAGAGCAAAGTATAAAGGACTATGCAAAACACCTTGAAATAAGCTCTCTAGCAATGGTTGGCGGAGTAGACTCAGAACCGCAAAAGCAGGCCTTAATTTACGGTGTAGATGTTTTGGTGGCAACTCCTGGTAGGTTGTTGGACATGATGTATCAACGTGCAGTGCACTTTGACCAGCTAGATACCTTAGTGCTCGACGAAGCTGACCGCATGTTAGATATGGGCTTTATCGACGACATAAGCAAAATCGTTGATCGCTTACCTGAGCAGCGTCAAAGCCTACTGTTCTCAGCCACCTTGTCTAAACAAGTTAAACAACTTGCTAAGACCACAATTGGTGATGCGGTTGAAATATCGCTTACCCACGATGCCAACAACGCGCCTGATATTGATCAATGGTTAGTCACCGTAGACAAAGACAAAAAGTCCTCATTACTTAGTCACATGATTAACGAAAATGATTGGCAGCAAGCGCTTATTTTTATTCAAACGAAACATGGCTCGGCCAAATTAGTTAGCCAATTGGAGAAACGCGGAATAGCTGCAGAAGCCTTTCACAGTGGCCGTAGCCAAGCATCTAGAACTAAATTGTTAGAAAGCTTCAAAGCCGGCCAAGTAAAGTTTGTAGTCGCCACCGGTATTGCCGCTCGCGGTATTGATATTGAAGAATTAAATCGAGTGGTTAACTACGATTTACCCGACCAAGCTGATGACTATGTGCACCGCATTGGCCGAACCGGGCGCGCAGGCGCAAGCGGCGAAGCGATATCCTTTGTATCGAAAGATGACTTTAGAAACCTATGTGCAATAGAAAGCCGAATTGGCCACTTAATAGAACGTAAAGTGATAGAAGGGTTTGAGCCAAAGAAGGAAGTGCCCATTTCAATTCTCAACTACAAACCTAAATCTAAAAAGGGTAATGGACATTACAAGAGCGCGAAAAAGACGATCAGATAATGTGTAACAGCCTTCACTGCTCGTGAGGGCTAATTAAATCAGTTATAGAAGTAGCGAGTTAACTTTGGAAACTAGCTTTTAAGTATCAAGGGTTTTACTTTTGCCCTGCCTGAGTTTTCAAAGAAAGGATTGGGTTTTCCTTTTCCGGTCAGTTTCCAGCTTAGTAATTTAACAATCAGTTTAAATTTGGTTATCCGTGGGGATGCTCCCAACAGTGCCTTGGGTAGTGGCTTTAAGGCTTCATCTTCATTTACGGCTCCCAAGTCTTCAACGTGACTTTGTAAAGCGCTAGTTTGCTCTGCAGCCACAAAATCTTGATAAACCGTAACTAATGGCAGTTTAATGCCCACGGTATTAGCAATCGGTGTATTACAACATTGGCTATACCAGCGATAAATGCCTTTACGCGTTAGTCGCAAACAGGCTAACTGCTGTTTGCCGTCAATTATTTCAACCTTAGCGGGCGCGGCTAAATATAGCTCGGAGCCGCCATATTGGTTTATTGAGCCTCCCTCGCTCTGCAAATGTAGAGCGAACTTGCGGCAGTCTTCACAGTAACAGACTAGCTGCTTAACAGCGCTTGGGCTTACTTGCTTTATCTGCCCTTTTATCTTGCCACATCGGCATTGTAGATCTACATCCATGACTGACTCCATTTGTCTTAGGGCTGGGTTTTATAGGGGAGCAGCTTTTTACACTGCTCAGCATATTGTGCGATGTGCCGCTGCTCTTCGATGCAAAAGGCTTTTATTGCGGCGGAAAAATCACTACGAGCAACATAGTGAGAGGAATAGGTGGTCACTGGTTCAAAACCCCTATACAGCTTGTGCTCACCTTGAGTACCAGGGTTGAACCGCTGTATTCCTTTGGCTATAGCAAACTCGATACCTTGATAAAAACACAACTCAAAATGCAGCATGTCTAACTCTTGCAAACAGCCCCAATAGCGGCCATATAAGTTATCTTGGTCGAAAAAGAACAAAGCACTAGCCACAATTTTCTGGTCTTTTTCTGCTGTCACTAGCAGCATGTCATCACCCATTTGCTTAGCGAGTTGCTGAAAAAAGCCAAAGGACAAATAGCCTTTTTGTCCACGCTTCATATAGGTAGTTTGATAACAAAGATAAAATGCCTCTAAGGCTTGATAGTCGATATCGTCGCCCATTCGCCAAACTATCTCGTCCACACTGGATTTCGCTACTCTGCGCTCTTTGTTAGTGGTTTTTCTTTTGCGAGAGGTAAAACGTGATACATAATCTTCAAAGCTAGCATAGCCTTTATTATGCCATTCAAACTGCACCCCGTGACGCGTCATCATGCCATTGCTTTGTAATTGCTCGGCAAAAGACTGCTCAATAAAATTGCAGTGCCAAGAACTTAAGCTCTGTTGTTGGCAAATATCTACCACACTATCGGTTAGTTGAGAAACGGCGCTATCAGTGAGGGCATTACCAAAGTGCTTCTGCCCGCCGATAGGCGTAAAGGGTTGCATAGTTACAAGCTTGGGGTAGTACTGTAAACCGTAACGCTGATAAGCGTCGGCCCATGCCCAATCAAACACATACTCACCATAGCTATGTGACTTTAAATAGCTTGGAAACAGTAATTGGTGATCAGGCAACTCAATATGATGTGGCTGCCAGCCGCTATTCGCTCCCACACATGCCTGTTGCTCTAAGGCTTGTAAGAACACCGGGTTGTGAAAGGGAGAGCTAGCATCAAGCGCAAGTTCGCTGTGCTTAATGCTAGAGTGCAAAAGATAACTGCTGTTGTTAGTTAACGCATTTTCACTGATAGTCACAAAATCACACTTCGTTACATTGATACAACCAAACTACAACAAAGTAAGTGATAACTAAACCACCAATCTGTCGCTTAGCGTTTGTAAATAACAACTAGTGCTTGCAGCTTTTCATCCTAAAAGCTGCTTCAAGAGAATAAAGCTAAGGGAACTTAGCTTGAATGTAGTGTTCAATTAAGCGCTAGGTTAACCTGAGGGGCTTTGAGGTAACCCACACCACATCTTCTTCGCTAGGTAGCTCAAACTGTTGCCAAAACATCTCCATCATCGCGGGTGTCATTTCGTAAGCGTGCTCACCGCGCTGCTTATTGCGAGAGTAAGCCCTGTCACAACATTGCTCAAAACTTACGTCTAAATAGTGGAGCTCAAACTCAAAGCCTTCGGCTTGGGCCCACTGAGCGACTTCTAATCGTTCTGCTTTTTGCCACAAGCCACAATCGAAAATTACCGAAGTGCCCAGTTTTAATAAGGACAAAGCCGATTGCTGGAATAGGTTATAAAGGACCGCTTTTCGTGCATCAAACACTTCACGTTCCATGTGCTCACCAAACAAAGGAATCATCCACTCATCCATGGTAAAGCGAAATGCCGGCAACTCCGCCGCTAGCTTTTTTGCATAAGTGGTTTTACCTGAACCAATAAAACCACACAGAAAAATGACTTTAGCCATTACTCTCCTCAAGTTTACGCTTAAGACGTAATAAATTTATCAAAACGACTATCGATAGAAATGCTGATATTTGTGGTAATGAATTTTCCGTTAAAATAGAGACTAAATAACCTGAGCCCGGGATAATAAACCGGTTTCTAGATTAAGTACTTGGTTGCAAAAATATCGTCACTTCCTTATCCCGAGTTCAGGTTAAATATTATTACCTGTGGTTGGCTAACCTTCCCTTTGTATGGACTATCTAACTTACGATAGTAGATGGTATAGACTATTTTCACCGCTTTTCTTAAGGACTGAAATAAATGATATTCGCCAAAAGGACAGCCGTTTGGTAAGGCCGGAGCCCCCCTAGTGAATGTTTACTCTTTTGATTGTGCATTATCAAAGATGAAAGCGCTGATGCGTTTTCATAAAATTGTGAGCAAAACAAACGAATAATTGAAACACCTGCTTTGCACTCCGAGTAAATGCATAGCTTTACTCTACCAGCCCTAATAAATGCAATATTGATACAACACAAAAAAGCCCTTGCAGATTGCTCTGCAAGGGCTTTTTATACAAAACTAAATACTATTTTAAATCAATAGCTTTAACGAGCTCAGCGATAGCATCCCAGTTTTGTTCTTTGATTAAATTCGCCGGAACCATCCAGGTACCACCACAAGCTAATACAGCATTAATGCTTAGGTAATCGTTAATGTTTTTAACCGATACACCACCAGTTGGCATAAATTTAACTGGGTAAACCGCCGTTAACGCTTTTAACATGCCTACGCCGCCTGAAGGCTCTGCAGGGAAAAACTTCAAAGTGTCTAAACCCATTTCCATCGCTTGCTCAACCAATGAAGGGTTGTTAACACCAGGAATAATCGGCATGTTACGCTGCTGACAGTAACGCACGGTTGTTGGGTTAAAACCAGGGCTAACCACAAAATCAACACCTGCGTCGATAGCCTGATCAACTTGGCCACTATTTAATACTGTGCCCGCACCAATTAGCATGTCAGGGTAGGCTTCGCGCATGTTAGCAATTGCTTGAGCCGCAGCTGGCGTGCGGAAAGTAATTTCAGCACAAGGTAAACCATTATCTACCAATACTTTTGCCAATGGCACAGCATCATCTGCGTTATCAATAGCGATAACAGGAATTACTTTAAGCGCTTGAAGTTGTTCATTTAAGTTCATGTTTTATTCCTAGTTCTTACACCGCATCTGCGGTAAATAATAGCTCAATCTTTGGCATCTGTGCGGCGTCAATTACTGCGCCTTTATGCTGAATAACTGTACCAGCCACTTTATGGCCAGTTAATGCTGCTTGTTCGGTATTTGCACCGTGTAAACGAGCAACTAAGTAACCTGCAGCAAACGAGTCGCCAGCCGCATTGGTATCAACCACCTTAGCAACTTTTGTAGCAGGAACACTAATTGCGCCATCTTCAGTAACGATTAAACAATCTTTACTACCGCGCTTAATCACTAATTCGCTAACACCTAGCGCTAAAGTACGCTCTATACATTGCTCTATATGCGCATCATCATAAATCTCTTGCTCATCATCAAAGGTGAGCATAGCAGTATGAGTGCAGGCTAATACTTTGGCATACGCGTCGATAGCTTGTTGCTTACTTTGCCATAAAGCTGGGCGGAAATTGTTATCAAATACAACTTTCGCCCCGTTGTTTTTACACTGAGCTAAAACTTGGAAAAGCTTCTCTTGAGATGCTTCTGGCAACACTGCAATGCTAATTCCCGACAAGTAAATTACATCGTAGTTAGTCAGCTCTTCAATTAAAGCGTCACTAGCACGCTCTAACCAAAATTTAGCCGCTGAATCGTTACGCCAATACAAAAAGCTACGCTCGCCAGTCTCGTCTACCTGCACCATATAAATACCAGGTAACTTATCTTCTAAACGTTGTACTAAGTGGGTATCAATATTGTCGGCATGCCATGTTGCGATCATTTGCTCGCTTAAGGCATCGCGGCCAAGTGCGGTAACATAGCTAGCTTTGGCATTTTGACTAATACGCGAAAAATACACCGCTGTATTTAACGTGTCTCCACCAAAGCTCTGACGCAAGCCATGTTCTTGTTGCTGCAGTTCTACCATGCATTCGCCAATAAAGGCGACTTTTAACTCAGTCATGAATGTTTCCTCTTAAGACAAGAAGTCCTCACGTGGTGGTGAGAAACAATCTACTAATACGCTACCCTCTTCAAGCGCAACTGCACCATGCATGAAAGTACGTGGGGCGATATATGCATCACCTTTCTTAACAATTCTTTTTTCGCCGTTGATCTCAGCTTCAAAGCTTCCTTCAGCCACGTAACCAATTTGGTCGTGAAATTCGTGGGCATGTGGAGCACCTATAGCACCCTTTTCAAAACGGACGTGAACAACCATCAACTGGTCGGTATGCCCCACGATTTTACGGGTAATACCATCGCCTAGGTCATCCCAAGGGGTTTCTGCTGAATCGAAAAATGCTGTCATAATGTTTCTCGTTATGGTTAGTTATCAATTGTGCTTAAAGTAAATCCTTGTATTACCAAGGCGAGTATTTACTCGCCTTGGCTTAAGCCTCTCGCGCTTATTCCGTTATCGCTTCTGCTGTTAAGCTTTTATTCGGTTTTCTGGCTGCTTGTACCAACAAGATCCCAGCTACCAATACTATGGTTCCGCACAGAACAAACAGTGCTCTACCGGAAATGTCATTTGGAATCATTGCCATAGCAATAATACCGAAGCCTGCTACGCTAATCAGATTACCCAACATAGAGCGTTGTTTAGTATCTAGATTCTGCTGCTCTTCTGAGTTTGCGTGTACTGGAGTATTCCAATCTCGGAATAGCTCAGCCACTTCAGCTTCGCGCTCCGGAGTACGCCCTTTAAAGAACAAGGTAGAGCCAACAAAGAAGCCACCGGTAAATATCACGTGTGCAGCTAGGCTAAGTCCTACTTTCAGGTCAGCCCATTCGCGGCCAGTTAGCGCTTGCTCTAAGCCAAACCAGTTTTGAATGTCATCGGCAGTTAACGCAATACCAAACAAGTAAGACACCACACCACCCACTACTAAGGTTCCCCATCCTGCCCAATCAGGCGTATTGCGGATCCACATACCAAGTAGCACAGGAATCAACATTGGAAAGCCAATCAACGCGCCAATGTTCAATACAATGTCAAACAGGCTCAGATGACGCAGCGAGTTAATAAATAGGCCGATTGAGATAATCACCAAGCCCATAAATACCGTGGCAATTTTACTGGCAACAACAAGCTCTTTCTCACTGGCGGCTTCTTTACGTAAAATCGGTGAATAGAAGTTACGAATAAAAATACCGGCATTACGGTTAAGACCCGAGTCCATAGAGCTCATCGTAGCGGCAAACATGGCCGACATTAACAAACCCACCATACCTGCTGGCATAACGTTTTGAACAAAGGCTAAGTACGCTGCATCACTGCCGCCTACGGTGCCATAAGCTTCCGCAAAATCAGGCATAAAGGCGTTTACATACCAAGGAGGTAAGAACCAAATTAATGGTCCAACAATCATCAACACACACGCTAAGCCAGCTGCTTTACGTGCGTTATCACTGTCTTTAGCACATAAGTAGCGGTATGCGTTAATGCTGTTATTCATTACCCCGAATTGCTTCACAAAGATGAATACAATCCACAATAAGAAAATGCTCACATAGTTAAGGTTACTGCCCATCACAAAGTCGCCATGGAAGTTACCAATAATGTTGCTTAGACCGCCACCATGGAAGTAAGCAGCAATGGCACAGGTAATAGTTACCGCCATTATCACTAACATTTGCATGAAATCAGACGCAACAACCGCCCAAGAACCACCGGTTACTGCCATTATCACCAATACTACACCGGTAAAAATAATGGTGGTTTCCATAGGAATGTTGAAAACAGCGGCAACAAAAATTGCCAAACCGTTCAACCATACACCGGCAGAAATCAAACTGTCGGGCATGCCCAGCCAAGTAAAAAATTGCTCAGAGGTACGGCCGAAACGTTTTTTAATCGCTTCAATTGCGGTAACTACGCGAAGTTGTCGAAACTTCGGAGCGAAATAAATGTAATTCATAAAGTAGCCAAACGCGTTGGCTAAGAACAAGATAACGATGGCAAAACCGTCGCTAAATGCTTTCCCTGCTGCTCCAGTAAAGGTCCATGCTGAAAATTGAGTCATAAATGCTGTCGCACCTACCATCCACCACAGCATTTTACCGCCGCCTCTAAAGTAGTCACTGGTGGAAGATGTAAAAGTACGAAACATCCAACCTATCGCAATTAAAAATACGAAGTAGGCTAGTACAACAACGATATCAATACTCATAGCCGCCTCTGAAGGTCAAAAGTTAAGTGTGAAATATTTAAAGCCAGGTCAGTGTATTACAAATTAATTATATTGTAATACAAGAACACTTTATGTGTGATGAAGATCCAATTATTTTTTGCTTAGCTTGTTTTGACTATTCTCAACTCAAATACAGCCCTAGGTTGCTTGAAATCAGCAAACCAACCGCAATGCAATAGAATAAATAAACGGCAAAAAGATATATTGTGAGTAAGTTCACTTTTTTACTTGATTAAGCTGAATTCAGCTTTCATTTGTATTACTTTATATCAATAAATTATATGTATGAGGTTTCAAATGCTTGCGAATTTAAATGCAGTGCTACTAGACCAGCAGGAAATTGCTGAAATTAGCCAACAGCTAAACACCAACAGCTTAATGGGTTTAAGCTTAGCCAAAATGATTAGCGAAACTCAGGCTTATATGGCTAAGCCTATTGAAGTGCCAGGCCATGGCGAAGCCGGTGGTTACGAGCATAACCGTCACAAGCAGAACTACCAGTACATTAATCAAGCGGGTCGCTTATTTCTTATTACCGGTGAAGAGCAATACGCCCAGTACACCGCAGACATACTTACCGAGTATGCCAACAAGTACCTAGGCTTTGGCTTTCATATTCAACGCAATACCAACCCACCGGGCCGTTTGTTTCACCAGATTCTTAATGAACACGTGTGGCTTCTCTATTCGAGCTTAGGCTACAGCTGTATTAAGCACTGGTTAAACGAAGAACAAGTTAAACATATCGAAAGCCAACTATTTCAACCTATGTTAGATATGTTTACCGACAAATACGGTTTTGATTTTGACCGCATCCACAACCACGGCCTTTGGGCAGTGGCAGCGGTAGGTATTTGTGGTCTAGCCATTGGCAAACCAGAATATGTAGAAATGTCGGTACATGGCCTAAAAGGTGACGATGTTACTGGTGGGTTCTTAGCACAAATTAGCCAACTGTTTGCTCCGTCAGGCTACTACATGGAAGGGCCTTACTACCATCGTTATGCGATTCGCCCGCTGTGTTTGTTTGCCGAAGTGTTACACCGCCATCGTCCAGAGCTAGACATCTTTAACTACAAAGACCAAGTGATTGGTAAAACCATTAAAGCGATGTTAGCTACCGCCTACCCTAACGGTGTGTTCCCGGCGCTAAACGATGCCTCGTTAACAATGGACATTAAAGATCAAGGTGTAGTAGTGGCAGTGAGCCTAGCTTACAAACACTACGGCCACGACGAAAAACTACTTGGTATGGCTAAAATTCAGCAGCAAGTTTGGTTACACGGCTGCGGCGCGGCGTTGTCAAAAGCCTACCAAGAGTCAACCAATACAGCCCTTCCTCATTGGCCAAGTGTTGAGTTAAACGAAGGACCAAATGGTGATCGCGGCGCACAAGGTTTTGTTCGAATGCAAAGCAAAGACGGTGACGTAAGCCAATTAGTAATGAACTATGGCCAACACGGCATGGGACATGGTCACTTCGACACCTTAGGCATTAGCTTCTTCAACCGTGGACAAGAGGTACTTAAAGAGTACGGATTTGGCCGCTGGGTAAATGTAGAACCTAAATTTGGTGGCCGTTATTTAGATGAGAACAAATCTTATGCACGCCAAACCGTTGCTCACAACGCAGTTGCTGTAGACCAAGCTTGTCAAAACAACTTCGATGTAGAATTGGCAGACAGCAAACACGGCATTCCGCACTTCTTCGAAAGTAGCAACCAAGATCTACAAGCGGTAAGTGCCTTTGCTGAAGAGTTTTACCCTGGCGTTGACCAACAACGCAGTGTAGTACTCATTAACGACGACGCACTAGAAGCACCGCTATTACTAGATGTTTTCCGTTTGTCTAGCGACACCGAACATAGCTACGACTACGCCCTGCAATACCAAGGTCAAATTGTACGTTGTACAAGCGATTACCAAACACACAAAGAATTGGCACCAATGGGTGACAACTTTGGTTACCAACATTTGTGGAACGAAGCGCAAGGCAAAGCCTCTGAAAACAATTTAGTAAGCTGGCTACAAGGCAATAGCTACTATTCTTGGATTAGTGCCAGCGAGGCAAACGACGAGCTATTCTTCACTCGTGTAGGCGCTAACGACCCAGAGTTTAACCTGCGCAGCGAAACCAGCTTTATTTTACGCCGCCAAGCTAAATCTACGGTATTTGCTAACGTATTAGAAACGCACGGCTACTTTAACGAAGCCGTAGAAGCCAGTACCAATGCTCGCGGCAAAGTAAATCAAGTTACTGTAGTTGTAAGCAACGACATTGGCAGCGTTATTGAAGTTAAAGGTGAAGGCATTGATTTCACCGTAATGCTTAGCAACCAACGCGATGTAAGCGCTGAAACTCAGCACACTATTGCACATAATCAACAAACTTATTGCTGGCAGGGATCTCTGGCGTTAGAAAAGAACCGAGGTTAACCATGACTTACCAACCATTATTGATAAGCTTTGAAGAAGCAAAAGAGCTCGCTAAGCATCTAAATACCGATTCACTGATTGGTCAATCTATCGCGGCAGAAGTTGCCGCACTAGAAGCCTACATGCCTTTAGGCATTGAGATCCCAGGCCACGGTGAAGCAGGCGGTTATGAGCATAACCGCCACAAGCAAAACTACATCCACTTGGATTTAGCGGGCCGCTTGTACCTCATTACTGAAGACCAACGCTACCTAGATTATGCACGTAGCATGCTGGTTGAATACGCCAAGGTGTACCCTACTTTAGAGCTAAACACTAGCCGAGACTCAAACCCACCAGGGCGTTTATTCCACCAGACATTGAATGAGAACATGTGGATGCTGTACGCCTCATGTGCTTATTCTTGCATTCGTCATAAGTTGGCAGACGACGAGCAAACACTGATCGAAAATGACTTATTTAAGTTAATGATTGAGTTGTTTGTAGATGTGTACGCCCACGACTTTGATATTGTGCACAACCATGGTTTGTGGGCAGTAGCAGGTGTTGGTATTTGTGGTTACGCGATTCAAGACCAAGCCAGCGTAGATAAAGCCTTGTATGGCCTTAAAGGTGATAGCGTAAGCGGCGGCTTTATTGCTCAGCTTACTCAGCTGTTTTCTCCTGACGGTTACTACATGGAAGGTCCTTACTACCACCGCTTTTCGTTGCGTCCAATCTTCTTGTTTGCCGAGGCTATTGAGCGTCGCCAACCAGAGATTGGTATTTACCAACTAAAAGATCAGGTTATTAAAACCACAACCTACGCAGTAATGGCTACCGCCTTTCCTAATGGTGTATTACCCGCACTTAATGATTCATCAAAAACCATGGACATTAACGACGAAGGTATTTTGATTGCTACCAGCATGTGCTTTAGCCGTTACCAACGTGACGCCAACTTAGTGGCTATGGCCAAACACCAAGCTAAAGTTTGGGTGCATGGTTCTGGCGCTAGCCTATCGGATGCTAGTGAAAACGCTGCAAGTATTGGTGGCTTTAACTGGGGCAGCTTAGTATTAACTGATGGCGCTAAAGGCGACCGCGGCGGTGTTGCAATTTTACGCCACCGTGATGCTCAGCAAGACGACAGCATGGCGCTACTTTGGTTTGGCCAGCATGGTAGTGACCACAAACTTCACTCGGCCTTAGACCATGGTCATTTTGACGGCTTGCACTTCAACCTATTTAATCGTGGCCAAGAAGTATTGCACGACTACGGCTTTGGCCGCTGGGTAAATGTAGAGCCAAAATTTGGCGGCCGTTACATTCCAGAGAACAAAAGCTACGCCAAGCAAACCATTGCTCACAACACTGTGGTTGTTGACTACCAAAGCCAAAACCAAGGTGATACTGCCACCGCAGAAGAAAAATGGGGCGAGCAGCACTTCTTTGTAAGTGGAGACAACCAGCTACAAGCAATGAGTGCGTTTGTACGTAACTACTACCCTGGCGTAGATCAACAACGCAGTGTCATCATGTTTGAAGCAGAAGGCTTCGCTAAGCCTTTGGTATTGGATTTGTTCCGCTTAGTAAGCGAGCAAGAGCATAACTATGATTACGCCCTTCACTACTGTGGCCAGTTTATTCGCAGCGACTTTAACTACGAATGCAATGCACGCCTTAAGCCGTTAGGTGAAAACAATGGTTACCAGCACCTATGGCATCAAGCAACAGCTGAAGTTGAAGGCTCAAGCCTAATCACTTGGTTGCAAGGTAACAGCTATTACACAATGGTTAGTTCTGCGGTAGCAAAAAGCCAAGTTATTATGGCGCGTACCGGTGCAAACGATCCAGACTTCAACTTGCGCAGCGAACCAGTATTACTGCTACGCCAGCAAGGTAAAGATCATTTGTTCGCCAACGTATTCGAAACTCACGGCTACTTTAATGAAGCGATTGAAGCGAGTACCGAGGCTCGTGGCCAAGTTGTTTCGGTTGAAGTATTAGCTCACAACAAAGTGGCGTCAGCAGTGGCGATCCACTTGGTGTCGGGTAAACAGATTACCGTTTGTGTTTCTAACCAAGCAAACGTGAAATCAGATACTCAACATCAATTAGAGATTAATGGCGAAACCCTACGCTGGAGTGGCGCTGTTCACATAGCTTAATACACTCTATTCTTATAAAAGCCTCGCTATGCGGGGCTTTTTTATTGCCGCGCTTCAAGCTCATACTGCTCGTTTAACACTCCGCTGTAACAAAATATTCATCTAACGTCATCCCCTGCTCTGACAAGCTTGCCAAAGTTGATTAATTAACAAGTAGTTTAACCCAAATGGGGAATAGGCGTGAATGATCAGCTTAGGTGTAGTAGCTCACACCTGATTAGGGTCTGTTGATCTTTGCTGATGGTTTTTGCAGCAATTTATTAGCCATTTAGGCAAGGCAGTGAGTGAGCAGTTAAGTGGGCTTAATAATCACTCGCTAACGCTGAGTAAATGGCTAAGAAATTCTGCTCGAAGGGTTCGGGTAAGCGAACTTTACTCTTTGTTAAGCACTTCTTGCTTAGCCCACTAGGCTTCTAAGTCCTCGCAGCGATTAAAGCCCGCTTATCTCGAACAAAATTTCAACACCAACGATCAACAGACCCTAGTAACAGCCTTGATTTAGGAAACTGTTTAACAAGGATTGTTATCAACGAATAGAGGTTAACGGAATGACAATAGTATTAACGCTTTCTCTACTCACACTATTTATGCTTGCACCAATTAAATTGGGTACTCATGTGCTCAAAATTGAGCGCTCAGGAATAGATGTTTGTTTTGTTGCCGTAATTGCTGCCCTAGCTGCTACAGCGTTTACCGAAATGGTTATTGGTGAAGGGGTTTTCCCGACTTTAGTCGCTCTAGTTATCACTAGCATTCTATTCTCTTTGGTTTTTCGAACCACTGCTGTAGCGGGTTTTGTATTGGCGCTATTATCTACCGCTATACAGTTTACCTTTGCTCTAGCCCTTGTGGCCTTAGGAGTTGTTATTGCTTATAGCATCTCTTGAGCAAACTAGTTACCTTCACGAAAGGCGCCTCGCATCCTTTATACATATCAAGCTAAATTCAGCCTCACTATTTCCTGCTTGGCTTGCTAGCATCTTTTTCTTTTCCCCACTAATATAAAAGTGTTAACTTATTGATCTAACTCTAGGTTGTTGTACAACTAAGGTTTCAGGGAAGAAATGAAAAAAACAGTACTGAGCATCTTGTTACTCTCGCTGTCAAGTGCTAGCTTTGCCCAGCAAGGTAGTGGACCGCGATTAGTTGCCTATCGAGATACGTATATCCTACTAGGAAAATATAACCCTAACCCTCCCAGTTTAAGTGACTACTCCCCAGCTTTAGCGGCTAGGGAAGGTGAAAATGGTAGAGGTGTTGACAATGTTGAGGCTGAGTTTCAAATAAGCGGTAAGCTTATTGCGGGGGAAAGCCTGTTTAGTAATAGAGATTACTTTAGCATCGCTTACACCCAACAAAGCTTTTGGCAAGTATACAATAAACCCTTCTCATCTCCTTTTCGCGATACCAACTATGAGTCAGAACTCATTTATACTTGGCGGCCAGATAAATTTAGTATTGAACAAAATAGCTGGCTTTTGCGATCGGCAAGCTTTGGCTTTAGCCATCAGGCAAATGGCTCGCATGACGAATGGGATCGCTCATGGAATAGGGTTTATGCGCAATTCGATACTTCATACAATGATTGGTTATTTAGGTTTAAGCCTTGGATCCCTGTAGGCCCTGAGGTAAATAACGGTGATGAGCTCACCGATTACTATGGCTATGGTGAACTTACTGTTGGATATTTGTTTGGTGACAACCAATGCAACCATCGGATCACCGCTATGGGGCGCAATAATCTTAAATCCAGTAATAAAGGCGCACTAGATGTACGCTTTAATTACTGCATAACCCCCGCGCTCTCAATTTATGCCAAATACTTTAACGGCTACGGTGAATCGATGCTCGATTACAACATTCACAATCAATCTTTTGGTTTAGGTGTTGCTTTAAACCGAATAGGCGATAAACGTGAAGTAATGTCGAGCAGCAGCCGATGGGCATTTTCGGGCATGAGTATGTTTAGAGACAGCTACATACTTCCCTTCAAATACAACCCTTCACCTGCAATTCCTGATTTAGCTGGCGGAGTTACCGGTGAACAGCCCGGTAACACTGAGGTAGAGTTTCAATTTAGCTTTCGTCTCACTTTTCCTTTCACTCTATTTACCGACAGCGACAACTTAAGCTTTGCTTACACCCAACAAACCTTTTGGCAACCATATGATCGCTCGGTAGATTCTATTCGGGAAACTAATTATGAGCCTGAGTTTTTTTACCAATGGAACAGCGAATCAGAGCATAAAGCAAAATGGTCACCGGAGTGGATACGCTTTGGTTTAGTACATGAATCAAATGGACAAACACAAACTCGCTCTCGTTCTTGGAACCGAGTATATACAGAGTTTAGCTTTGATGCAGACCCAGTAAGCATTGCCATTAAGCCATGGTATCGGATACAAGAAGATGAATCTGAAGATGACAATCCAAACATAGAAGACTACTACGGCTACGGAGAGCTAACAGCCAACTGGAAGATAAACGATCGCCACCATTTAATGTTTTTAGGCCGAAATAACTTTAAAAAAGAAAATAAAGGTGCTTTGGATATACGCTGGTCTTATGGCATGACACAAAATCTTGCCCTTTACCTTAAATACTTCAATGGATATGGTGAATCGTTAATTGATTACAACAAACACAACCAAAGCTTAGGTATTGGTATTGGCTTTGCCATCAACAATTAACTTAAGGGTTTGCAATAACCGCCCATAAAGATGCTCTGTAAAAAGCAGCATCTTTTTTATAATTTAACCTCGCGAACATGTCACTTACTGGTGAAGCCTAGTCGTTCGGTTGTTTATCAAGTATAAAACTAAACGGCTAATCCACCCATCTTCGCTGTTAACACAACTATACGTGTCATCTGTGTTAATAAGCGCTTTACATCAACAGCCATCCAGTAAATCGTAATGAACTCTGGCCCCGTCGGTGTTTGCTTAGATTGCGAGTAAACGCACCATCAAAACCTAACTATTACGTTTGATATTTATCTTTACTTTGCCACATTGTCTGGCTGCTAAAAAACTGTTTTTGCCATTGTAGATAGCAAGTTAGTAAAGGATATCAGCCACGCCTAAATATTTAAGTATCCCTGCATCATTGGGTTTGTTAGCTTCAACAATGTCTGATAAATGAATTCTAGATATCGAGCCAACTAGCTGAACAAGCAAAATAGACGTCTTTGCTGATGAGATAACAGGTTAAAATTTCAAGATTCACAACCTTATAAAACAAGATACCACTGATGTTTTGGGCTAGGTAACATTAAGTCCTGAGCTCAAATTTAGTTAGCACTATCTTTAGTTTCACTGGCAGAGTTTAGCTCCGCGGTGAGAATACGCGCAGGGTTCCCCACAACAACAGAATTTTCTGGAACACTTTTTACCACAACCGCCCCTGCGCCAACCGTGACATTATTGGCAATACGAATATCTCCCAGAACAACGGCTCCAGCAGAAAGCCTCACTTTGTCGCCGATTTTAGGTACGCCAACATCGCTACTTGCTCCACCTTTCGCGCCAACGGTTACACCATGATAAATAGTCAAATCTTCACCATATTGTGCTTTTTTGTTCAAAACAATATTACCGAAATGAGGCAAGAATAAGCCTTTACCAATTTTGGTAGCACGAGGAATTTGTACACCAGAGACTATGCGAATAACTTTATATAAAGGGATGGCCAATAGCCGAATAAAGCGACTTCCATGAGTAGTTAAGCGATAAAACATAACGACAATAAAAGTACTTCTAAACAATAGCCACAGCCAACGCTTAACCAAAGAATAGTGTTCAAGCTCATGTTCTATTACATAAACAGCATAATCTCGTTTTAACTCTTCCATGCATAAGTCCATTTAATAATTGGTGAAAGTTGCGAGCCCAGCCCAAAGCATAATATACAGCAGTTAATGATGATAATCTGAGTTTCTTCCGCTGCAAATGAAAATGCCGACAAACATATTGTCGGCATTTGGCAACTAGTGAAAAATAAGAGTTTAAGCAGCGTTATCGGAAGGCAAACGGTGATTACTATTGTTTAATAATGCTAAGTTAGCTTCACGCGCTTTATCTGCATTGCCAGCCATAATCGCATCGTAAATAGCTTTATGCTCTTCAATACAGGTGCCACCTTCTTTGGATGAGTGATCAATAAAGCCGATAAACATGGTGCGTAGTACGTTAGCAAACGGAATGTAGAAGCTGTTTCCTGTTGATAAAAATACCAAACGATGAAACTCCATATCGACATCTGTCCAAGAAGTAACCTGATCTACGCCTGTAGCAACATCAAACATTTGTTGAAAAACTGCAGACAAGCCCATACGCTGTTCGGCTGTTGCATTTCTTGCAGCTAATGCAGCCGCTTCAGGCTCAATCGCTCGACGTAAAGCTAAAAACTCTTGATAAGATTGCTCAGTGTTTTCTAGGCCCATCATCCAGTCCAACAACTGCGAATCAAGAAAATTCCAGTATTCGCGGTCACGAACACGCGTACCAATTTTTGGCCGAGACTCCAGTAAACCTTTGGAGTTAAGTAACTTAATCGCTTCACGCAATGCGGTACGGCTTACTCCAAATTGTTCACACAAGTCTAGCTCGCCAGGAATGATGCTACCTTGCGGTAAGTGACCTGACAGTATCCCACGAGCAATCTCTCTGGCTACTTGCAAATGAAGGCTACGAGAAGCTCCCTCAATTTGCATAAATTCGTTAGACATATAAAACCTTAATCAAATATTGTGTTAGGAATAACCAATCGTCATTGATGAAATTTGCCATTACTAACACAACGCATTCTACATTTAGTATGACTAATACTACCTTATTTGTACAAACCCAGATACAAAAAAAGCAGCCAAATGTAAGCTTGATCGCTTTATTTGTAACACTTAAACACTGCCGCCCCATTTAGAATGCCCCAAAGTAAAAAACCACACCTTAGTAGGTGTGGCTTTAAACCAATAACTTATCTACTGCTGTAAAGCTTAAATCCCTAGTGCTTGGCCCCCGCCAATCTGCACTGTTTCGGCGGTGATAAAGGAAGCATCTTTGCTAACCAAAAACGAAATGGTAGAAGCTACCTCTTCAGGCTTACCTAAACGTCCAAGCATGATGCTATCTTTCCAGGAAGCAAATACCTCTGGCTTAGTCTCTTTAATTTGTGCATGAAACGGCGTATCAATAGTACCTGGAGAAACCGCGTTAACTCTAATGCCAGCTGGTGCTAGTTCTTTGGCTAAAGCGCGGGTTAAGGTATGAACCGCCCCCTTAGAAACGCCATATATGCCAGCACCAGGACCACCAGCATTCCAACCAGCATTTGAAGTAAAGTTAATAATTGACGCATTTTCTGCCTTCTTCAAAAATGGTATCGCTGCGCGTGATACAAAAAATGCGCTATCTAGATTGAGAGCCATAACAAAACGATAAAACTCAGTGGTCATCTCTTCCATTGAGCTACGCCCCCCTAAGCCACCGGCATTGTTTACCAGCACGTCAATCTTGCCAAATTTCTCGCCAATCATGTTTACGTTATTTGCAACAGCGACTTCATCGGTCACATCAAAGCTATAGTACTCAGCTTCAATTCCTAACTCTTGCAACTGAGCAATTCGCTCTGCCCCTGCCTCATCTTCGATACCGTTTAGTACAACCGTATAGCCGTCTTCACCTAAACGTTTTGCAACTTGAAAACCAATCCCACCGGTTGCACCGGTAATTAAAGCAACTTTATTAGACATATCTACACTCTCAGTTAATTGTTGAGTCATCTCAGAGAATCACGTTATTTGGTAATACAAATAGATTATATTTAAATTATTTGTAATACAAATACAGAGATCACACTTTAGAAGTTGTAGCGTAACCCTATTCGACTTCTTAGCTCTCGTTGACTCGATTGGTCTGACACAGAAACATCGCCAAACTCCAGCCATGGCGTCCAGCTGCCCATGCTGTGCTGAATGGTAAAGTTGTTTTCATAATTAGTTCGATCATTGTTATAAAGAAGATAACCAGAGTTATCCGAATAATAGTAATTACCTTCTAAACCAAAGCTCCACTGCTTATACTTATACCCAATATTGGCAGTATAGCGATGACGAAACTTTTTTACGTCCTCTCCTGGTTTAACATCAAGTCGGTATCGACCACTCAACGATAAACCCTTCACCTTCTCGGGTGTATAGGTTAATCGCAACTGAGGCTTATAGGTGGTTCCTGATTGACCAAACTCTATAGGCATGCCAGGAATAAGCGCCCACTGATTGTTAATTTTATAGCGGTAGCCAAGGTCGATTTCAGATCCGTTTGATTGTAAGTCTTCCATGAACTTGCCCTCCTCTCCTTTAAATTTAAGCTCTAAAGCCATAGAGAAATTATTGTCAAAGGTGTGGGCCATCTTTACTCGGCTAGCATGCTGCTTGGTATCACTTTTGTACTCATGGCGAAAATCAACTGAAGTCGCGAGAACGTTCGCACTCAGTAAATAACCACCGCTTAGTAACACTGCTAGACTGTATGATTTCATGTTTATAACTCTATATTTAACACAACAAATTGTATTACAATATCATTTAAATGCATTTTGTAGACTAAACAGTTCAAAATGTGATCGCCAACGTCGCTGTTTAAACAAAACGTCTAAGGGATCACTTTTTTTAGGTCAATTAGTTCAATAATTGGAGAAATCGCGAGATATTTAGTGAGAAATTTTTAACTGGTCGACACACCTAACTGATGATGTAACGTAATTGCTTTACGAAGTGCTAGAGTATCTTGAGGGTATGTAAACCTTCGAAGACGAAACATCCTCTTTCAGAGCAGCGCTTACAGAAAAGAAAAATGCACCTTATAAGGTGCATTTTAGAACAGCTATTGTTAGCGATTTACAGATTCACGACTATTGCATTACAACTAGCTTGCTGGTCGGCGATGTTTCCAATTGTATCTAGTTGAGCAATAGTAAGTGCTTGTGAAAGCCCGAAATAGAACTGTTAATAAACCCTCACATACCAAATGGTGAGGGTTTATTGATTGGGCAGCAACTAGTTAGCAGTAAAGCCAAATGCTTCTGCGCGTGCTGCTACTTCTTCAGCGCTTAAACTGGATAACCAGAAGGCTGCATTATCAATTGCACCATCAAGATTTTTCTGTGAGCTGTTAGAACCACCACCAATGTATACTTTGTCACCTTCTTTAGTATTGGCGATGTAATCAGTAATTTCTGCTGTACCTTCTAGCTTACCGTTTATATAGATGTTAGCAGTAGAGTTATTATATGTGGCAACTAGGTGCATCCAAGTATCATCATTTAAGGCAGTTGTCGCTTTAACCGATGTTGAGCCCGTACCATTGTAAATACGCAACTCAGGAATTAACGTGCTCTTATTTACAACTACTTTCCAACCCTTATTACTATCAGTGTTTTCAAGGAGTTGTAAATCTTGGCCTTGGTCAGCGTTGAAGCTAGCGCTGTTAGACTTAAAGACAATCTCCATCGAAATCACACCATCAATAGCAGCAAGCGGATCGCTTGCGCTATCCATTACTGTATAATGATAACCATATAAACCAGAGGCAGAAGTTTGCTCAATCGATACTGCGCCATTAGCATCAACGGCACCGTTAACAACTGCTCTAGGGTTATCATCAGCTTTGCTCATTTGCAGCTCTTTATTACCTTCAGAAGCCCCAGCATCAACACTCGAGAAGTCCCAAGCAAAGTCTGCCGTTGGTGAAGATGGTAGTTCTGACTCACCAAAACCATAAGCTTTCGCTCGCTCAGCAACTTGCTCTGCCGTTAACGTTTCTAACCAAAACGCTGTATTATCAATTGCACCAGCTAGGTTCTTCTGTGAACTGTTAGAACCACCGCCAATATAAACTTTGTCGCCCTCTTTAGTATTAGCAACATAATCAGTAATCTCAGCAGTACCCTCTAGTTCGCCGTTTACATAGATGTTAGCTGTTGTATTGTCGTAAGTGGCCACAACATGCATCCAGGTATCATCTGTTAAGGCAGTTGTCGCTTTCACAGCTGTAGAACCTTCTCCGTTATAAATACGCAGCTCAGGAATAAGGGTCCCTTTGTTTACAATAAGTTTCCAACCTTTGTTACTATCAGTATTTTCTAGTAACTGCAGGTCCTGACCAAGGTCAGCGTTAAAGCTGGCACTATCGGCCTTAAAAGTAAATTCCATTGAAATTACACCATCAATAGCAGCAAGAGGGTCAGTGGTGCTATCCATGGTAGTGTAGTGATAACCGTAAGACCCAGACTCAGTAGACTGAGAAATCGATACCGCTGCGGTTGAATCTACGGCACCATCAACAACCGCTCTAGGGTTGGCATCGGCCTTGCTCATTTGCAACACTTTATCGCCCTGTGCAGCATCAGCATCAATAGTTGCAAAGTCCCACTCGTAATTAGCAGTTGGAACCTCTACACCTGGTGTGGGTTCTTTTTCAGCCTCTGCAATTGCCGCAAGAATGGCTTCATCGGTTACTTCAGTGCCGGCGTCATTGTAATCAACGCCATCTAATGTATAGGTAATAGTTAACTCACCCGCACCATCAACCACATAAGTTCCATCTACATCACCATAAACAATCGTGGTTTCTGAAACCGTGTAAGCTTGAGTTGTATAGGTGTATAAGTCATTTATTTCGTCATAGCTGTAAATCGTCAATACATCGTCAACAAACTTGTAGATTTGGGCATATTCGGTAGATGACGTGGTAATATTTGCGGTTTCGCTAGTGATGTTCCAATCTGTATTTTCAATGGCGTAAGTAGGCTCTGGTGGCGGAACATATACTTCTGGCGCATCAAAACAACCAAACATCAATGTTGTACTCATAGGGATTAGCAGCAGCTTAGATGGTTTCATTTAAACCTCCTTGTAGGTATAAATAATATTATTGTAATAGTTAAAGTACTAATGTTGCTGAAAGCCATCCGCGGTTAAACAGTCCAAACCAATTTAACGCAACACAACCAGATGACTTTCCTTTCCAGACTATTCGCTCTCTATATGACTAGCTGGCGACAAGGTTCCATTTAAACCTGCAATTATCGGTAAAAATGATCATATTGTATTAGTAATACAAAACTATAATGTGGCAAAAGATTGTGATTGTAAAGTGACCGACTTCGCACTATTTGCGATTAATCTTTTTGGCTTCACAAGTCGTGGAATGCAGATAAAAGCAGATTGAGCGATGAAAATATTGATATTGCGAGGAACGAACTTATCGGCAAACTATCAAAGTAAAATAACTGTTTAATAACTTATTAAGTAATGACCTTGAACACCACAACACCAGCAACTAGGTTTTCCAATTGCACCAAATATAAGTGAACACAAGCTAAAACCAATAGGCTTTTTAACCGGCTAACCGCGCCTAGTTTTGTATCGCTAGTCGAGAGAAAAACTCTGCTTAGTTTCACTCCAAACAGAGATTGGTAATACAAATAGGCTATTTACCCACTTAGGTTTATCAGCAGCAGCTATATTGCTATTACTGGTTTAACGCTAACAAATTTTGTTTCTTTGGGCGTTTAGCTTCACTAATTTGGTTGAAATACGCCATTGCTTAAGCAAAACAAGATCAATCTCACAGACAAATGTTCAAAAAACAGGCTTTAATTGTATGACTATTTAGGCTTATCGCTTTAATAGCAAGACAGGGTACTAGCGGTTATAAGCTAAATACGCTGCAAAAAATAATAAGAAAGATATACATCGTTAAAACCTTCATTGCACTGTTGTCGGAACTGTTGGTTTTAATAATTAAACGCGAGAATAAGGACAACATTATGATTTTTGTAGGAATATTCCTGGCATTAGTCGCCTCTTACTTAGTAATAATGGACGTAGCAGCCATACTAAAAAGTCACCAATAAGATAAAAACATGAATAAGACTAACGTTCTAGCCGACGCAGTTTGTCGGTTAGAATACTTTAACAACGACCAAACTTTCCTTCCCATACTCAATTATTTTGTAATCAATTCTTAAAGTATTTTTTCAAGTCAAAGATTTTTGCCGCCAAGTCCTTAAAATAACCCATACTTAGCTCATCGTTTAAATACCCAATATATTATGGACTTAGAAGAAATCTATCGTCGCGACCTTAACTTACTCATAGCTCTAAAAGTACTCATCGAGGAAGGTAGCGTAAGTAAGGCGGCAATCCGCCTGAGCCTTAGTCAATCAGCGATGAGTAGAGTATTAACCCGCCTACGTGACTTACTCAATGACCCTTTGTTTATTCGCCAAGGCCAAGGTTTGGTGCCTACAGAGCGAGCCTTAGAATTGAATCAAGCCTTACAAGGCCCCTTAGAAAACCTGCGTCAGGTACTTAGCCCAAATGTGTTTAACCCAGCAGAGTGCAGCCAGCATTTCACCATCGCCACTACTGACTATGCAATGCAAACCATTCTGCCCTTTGCCCTAGCAAGGATTTATCAGGAAGCGCCAAATATTTCCCTTGAGTTTGCTCCTCTGCAACATGAGCAACTCACCCAGCAGTTATCAGCAGATGGCTGTGATATGGCGATCTGTCGGCCTACTAAATCAATCGCCCCGCTTGCTAAAGAAAGTTTGGGTTTAGTGAGTGTATTTTGTTTACTTGCTAAGCATCACCCATTGGCAAACAAAGAACTCACGCTTAAAGAGTATTTGGCTTACCCACACGCGATGATAGCCATTAGTGATGGAGTGAAAAGCTTGCTGGATGAAGCATTATCTGGTCAAGATAAACCACAACTGCTGCTTCGCGCTTACCACCTAGAAGCAGCCTTAGCAATTAGTGAACAAGTCCCGGTGATTATTACGGTTCCCGCCGACCTAGCCTATTTAGTCGCGGAAAAGAATCAACTGGTAGTTAAACCGCTACCTTTTGAATTTAAGCCTTTTGACTACTCACTGTTATGGCACCCTCGCTGCGAACACTCTGCTCCGCAAATTTGGCTGCGCAATGTAATTAAACAAGAATGTAGCCGCTTAATAAGCAAACGTGTGCAAGACATGGGATTAATAGAATAAGTGCTAAGCAATCAAAAACAGTCCAATAAAAAGCCGACCTTATAGATCGGCTTAGACGTAAGTTACTATGTTTTATAGCTTGATGACCACCCGCCCAGTGACTTGGCCATTAGTTATGGCTTCGGCGTATTCTGCAACTTGCTCTAATTCCACTTCGGTGCACGCTTGCTGGTAGTAACTATCTGGAAGCAACTCTGCTAAACGCTGCCACGCTTTAATCCGTTTAGCACTTGGGCAACTCACTGAATCTATGCCTAACAAGCTAACATTACGCAGAATAAACGGCATAACCGTGGTTGGTAAATCAAAGCCGCCAGCTAAGCCACATGCGGCAACGGCGCCATTGTAATCCATTTGAGCCAGTACCTTAGCCAACACTTTGCTACCCACGGTATCAACTGCACCGGCCCAAACTTGTTTTTCTAAGGCGCGCGCTGGCTCTTCAAACACGCTACGGTCGATAACTCGACTAGCGCCAAGTTCTTCTAATAAAGCACCATTTTGTTCTATTCGACCACTAACAGCAGCCACTTTATATCCCAACTTAGCAAGTAAGGTAACGGCTACTGAGCCAACGCCACCACTAGCACCGGTAACCAAGATTTCACCCGATTCTGGCGTAATACCGGCATCAACTAAAGCTTGCACACATAACATAGCGGTAAAGCCGGCAGTTCCGACCATCATGGCTTGCTTACCACTTAAGCCCTCAGGCAGAGGAACTAACCAATCCGCTTTTAAACTGGCTTTTTCTGCCATTCCACCCCAATGACCTTCACCAACTCCCCAACCGGTTAACACCACTTTGTCACCAGCAGCGTAACGAGGGTCGTGAGATTGCTCAACGGTACCGGTTAAATCGATACCGGGTACCATAGGGAAATTGCGAACAATTTTTCCTTTACCGGTAATGGCTAGGCCGTCTTTATAGTTAAGTGAGGAATAATCAACTTTTACAATTACGTCACTCTCGGGCAAATCGGCATCATTAAGTTGGCGAATGCTAGAAGTGGTTTGTTTCTCAACTTGATCGAGAACGAGTGCCTTAAACATGGTTGTGCTCCGGTTTGCTAAGCAAAATTGTTAGATTACAGTGTAGCTGCTCTAGCTTTATGTATTAAATGAATTTTTGTCATTTAATACATGTATAACACACATACTTAACGACATTGGCTCAGTGCTAATTTTGAGCTTTCTTAGTAGGCGTTTTTAATTAAATCAACGAGCTGCCTAATCGTTCAAGCTTTTGTTTTTCCATTCGTATCTGCAGGTGCTTTGCTGGTATCAGCCTGGTTACAGCTGGAGCTTAATAACAAGGAAACCAAAAAGATTTGCTACCAAATAAAGCTGACTAATTGAGTGAGCATTGAGCCTGATATTCAATACTACTTTACTAAAGCAGCCACCAAAGGCATAAATACTGCTGGAGATACCATTTTTGGCTTACGACTTCGCTATATGCTGTAGTGCCTATAACGATACGTCGTCAGCACATATAATCATCGCCTTACCCAATGCACTGTAACAAGTTACTGGGTCTTTTAAGATGTAACTAGGAAGCTGCTGCGCAGCTTCCTTATTAATGGTGACTTCATTAAAGCCTTGTTCCGCATGATCATAGATTTCGGTGCCATCTTGCAGAGTCCAATAGGCTGTTGAATCGTTCGCGCTGGCACAGATTTTTATCTCACAAGGCACAAGCGTTATCTCATCGCCTTGATAAACTCGGCACTCAAACACATCACTACCACAACCTGCATTAGCCGAGATGCTAAAAAACAGCGCTAGAGTTATTGCGATAAGTTTAAACAACTCAATTTCTCCCACTCAGTTTCAAGAGATAGTATCACCAGAAGGTTTTATGTTCTTAAAGCTTTCTCGTGGCGCTTTAGCAGACGCAAACCTAAACACATTTTTATCGACATCGCGATGAATGGTGATATCGATGTAGGTGGTTTGATTGGCAGCACACACCTCATCAATGGCTATACCCTCAGAGCGAAACTGGGTATTGGTGTAAAAAGAAAAGCCCTTGTTTGGTCTAGCCATCACTTGCAGTCCAAAGCAGCTATCTTTAATTTGCGACATTTTGTCAGCATCAATGTAATACACCAAGCTATGTGTTGCTTTATTCATTTGCTTATCGACAAAGAAACCGTCCGGTAATTGATGAGGTTTATAACCTTTACCTGCTAGTAGCAAAACATCGTAGTTTTCATTGTGAATGTGCTCGCCTGTTTGGTCTCTAACCCGCACAACCAACATGCAATATTTACCAATTGTTCGCTTTTTACCGAGCGGCACTTTGGCTTGTTCGGCTTGGCTTAACTGAGTTAGCTCAGCGCTGCGTTGATGGTAATCACTGGCACTGTTTACTTGCAAACATGCAAGCACTTGGTCAACAACGATATAATGATTAGCAGAGCTCGCTTTATTGGCCATAATGCCCATTTTGGTCCCTGAATGACTAAATTCACTAAGTATCCCAATAGGCACTTCTGCAGGGCGTCGAACAGTTTCAGCTTCACTAGGGTTTAGTCTATATGCTTTACCTTGAAAACCCGTCAGCTGTTCTTCAGACTGTTCCAGAGCAAAGTAGCGGTAATTCATATTGGCACCCGCTACGCGTACCACGCCATCTGAGCCAGACTCTACCAAGTAGCCATTTAAAAAATCATAGAACTTAGTGTCAATCCCCTGACCACTTAACACAAAGGGATAAAAGCTGTTGCCAACATAATCATAAGCCATACCATTTTGATTTAGCTGCCACTGACCTTGGCTACCCAGGCACAGCCAATCTAATACTCTTTGCCCTGGCTCAACACCAGCAAACCAAGATTTGATACGCCCAACTCGCTGTTTACCTAACACCGCTAAACTAGACCCATGGTTAGCTGGTGCTAACATTACTAAATGCTTAAGCGGTAACGAAGCTAGCTCTGCCGCACCGTAATACTTATCAACCCAAAAACGCACAACCGACCCACCAGTAGAATGGGTAATACAAGAGAATTCTTGAATGCCAGTTTCGTTACCGGGTAAATCTAATAGGGCTTGTTGCATAGCTCGCGCGATATCATCCATCGATACTTCATCATGAAAGCTAATGTATTTACCTAAATAGATATGTTCTAAATCTAACTGCAAACCTGCAGTATTAGCTTTAGCCACTAAAGATTGTGGTAGCTCGCCGTATGTGGAGGTATTGGTCACACTCCAGCCATGCACAAAAATCAATTTCATCGTATTACGTCCATGTAATTAAAATTGCTAATTCAAAATCTTAGTTTTATTCGCCAACGATTATTAACCGTCAGTTAATAAAGCAACCTTCCTTTTACACTATTGCATAGCCTAGGTAAGCCACTAGCGAAGCGCGATGTAACTAGCAAGAAAAGACGCGATGAGGCTGTAGTAGAAAGTGGACAGAAAACGGGCTCTTCACCGTTCTTGGTGGAAAGTCATATCAAGCCCTCCAAAGTGAAATAGAATGGCTCGCTTAAAGCGCTCTTTATTTCTAAAGCCCATTGCACGTATTTTTAGGCGCTGGATGTTTCCGTTTATCGCTTCCGCCAAGCCATTTGATACCCTATAACGCATCGCATTGATGATGCCGTTTAAGTGCGTTTTCACGGTTTCTGCTGCTATCATCATCGGCCTGATTTGACTGACCTCTACCAGTGCTAACCAATCATTCCAAGCTGCTTTGGCCTGTCCTGCATTGCCATACCAAATGGCTCTGGCTTGTTCTTTAAATATCCAGCTTAGCCCTGTCTTTAGCATCACTTTAGCCAATGCATTCACTCTTTCTCTCAATGTCCCTTGTAGATAACTATTTCTTTTTAACCAGCCATACCGTGTTTGGTGGCACTCTCTTTTCAATTGGTGGGGTAAATCCATGAGTTCGCTTTTTCTCACTTCATTTACCGCTTTAGTGAGGACCTTGGCGATATGAAAATGGTCTATAGCTATCATCTGCTTAGCCCGCTCACCAAAATAGTCATAGGTTGCGCTTATATACGCTCTGCTCATGTCCATTGATATAGAGCGCGTAGCCCCTTTTGATTCAAGGGGCAATGCCTTAAAGCAAGCAGATAGGCTTAGGCCTGCTCTCCCGTCTTCAACCGATATCACTTGGCCATCACGATTGGATAATACCGTGACATAGTCATGGCCTTTCTTAAATGCCGTTTCATCGACCAACAGGTCTTGGTGGTTAATGGTGGTTCTGGCTGTCAGGCCGCGTTGAACGGCTCGCGCCATAATGCGGTCAATAGCTCCCCAACTAAGCCGATAGGTTTTACTCACCGCGTATAAGGAACTGACTTTAAGCATGTCTATAACGTGAGTCTCAAACAACTCTGTGTAGCGACTGTTACTCGTTGCCCAAGGCACTTGAAATGTTTGTACTCCATGCTCTGGGCAATCAGCCCTAGGTACTTCAGCTTCAATGCGTGTTTCAAACTGACAGGTATCTAAATGTCGCCAAACCCGCCGCCGAGTATCGTGGCGACGTACAGCCTTATCGCAAGAGGGGCAAGCCGTTAATGACGCTCGGTCATAGTCAACGCGTACGGTGATGGTTTGGGTAGACTCATTGAGTTCAACCGATGAAACAGCCCAAGGATGAGTTAATCCAAGAATGGATTGATAAAGCATCGTGTCTTGCATAGTGGCGGGGCATTGATGAACGTTTACTTATTATCGCGCTCATTAATGTTTGTTGAAAGTGTTTCCACTACATTCGGTGAAGAGCCGAGAAAACGCTGTAGACTATGGCTTACGCAATTTTAGTACTAAGTTTTGAACACTGACGGGCGCTGGCTGAGTATAGCGCTGGACAATAAACACAATGGCAAAATTTGCGAGCATTCCCAGGGCGCCAATTCCCTCTGGAGAAATCCCCCAAAGCCAATGCTCCGAATAGTTTAGAGCTGGAGATACAAACTTAAAGAAACCCACGTAAGCCAAAGTGATACTCATACCGCTTAGCATGCCGCTTATTACTGCTGTACGCCCAATAGACTTAACAAATATACCTAAAACAATGGCTGGGAACAGCGAGCTAGCCGCCAAACCAAAAGCAATCGCAACCACTTCCGCAACTAAGGCCGGAGGGTTAATGCCTAAATAGCCAGACGCGCAAATTGCTACAATTGCGCAGCAGCGTGCCAATTTCAGCTCCTGTTTATCACTAAGCTCTTTTTGCCAAGTTTGCTTGACCAAATCATGTGATATCGAGCTAGCAATCACCAGCAACAGGCCTGCAGCAGTAGAAAGCGCCGCCGCTAAACCTCCCGCAGCAACCAAGGCCACAACCCAATTTGGCAACTGCGCTAACTCTGGTGAGGCCAGCACCACAATATCTTGATTAATGGTGACTTCATTGCGCTGATCTCCCGAATAAAACAAGCGGCCATCACCATTTTCATCGCGCCACTCCACCAGGCCGGCTTGCTGCCAATGAGCTAACCAGCTGGGCTGCTGCTCTTGCGTAATGCCTTTTAAATCCAAACCGTTGATAGACTCAATCAGATTTACTTTTGCAAAAGCTCCCACCGCTGGCGCAGCGGTGTATAACAAAGCTATAAAGGCTAGCGCATAACCGGCAGATGCCCGAGCTTCACCTACTTTAGCGACGGTAAAAAACCGCACGATGATATGCGGTAATCCAGCGGTTCCCATCATTAACGCAGCTGTGATAAAAACTTGGTCACTCAGGCCTCGAGTACCATTGGTAAACTTGGCAAAACCTAGCTCTTCAGATAAACCATCAAGCTTATCCAGTAAGTAAAGATTTGAAGCTCCACTAACATTACTACCTAAACCAAACTGTGGAAAAACCTGCCCAGTTAAAGCTATCGATGTAAAAATAGCTGGGACTAAAAAAGCAAAAACCAGTACGCAATATTGCGCAACTTGAGTATAGGTAATGCCTTTCATTCCTCCCCATACTGCGTAAAAAAACACAATTGCCATGCCAAGCAAAATACCCAGATTAACGTTAACCTCCAAAAAACGCGCAAACACCACACCAACGCCGCGCATTTGCCCAGCAACATAAACAAAAGAAATGAACACCGTGCATATTACCGCTAGCACTCTCGCCCGCTTTGAGTAATAACGCTGACCAAAAAAATCGGCAACAGAGTATTGGCCAAATCGATGTAAGTAGGGCACTAAACATACCGCTAGCAGCACGTATCCACCGGTCCAGCCCATTAAATAGACGGCCCCGTCATACCCTAAAAATGAGATAACTCCAGCCAATGAGATAAAGGACGCAGCCGACATCCAAGTAGCAGCGGTAGCCATGCCATTAGTAAGCGGGTGAATGCAAGCATGAGCAACGTAGAAGTCTTGGGTATTGTTGGCTTTAGCCCAAATGGCTATCACCATATACAGCGTGAAACTAGCCGCAACGAATAAAGAAGTCCAAGTTTGAATGCCCATATCTAGCGATACTTATCCTACTGGAGCTAAGCTGCTGATAATCGAAAAGTGACACCAACAAAGCAGACCAAAAGTTAACAATTTGTTACACATTAACTTAGGGCGCATTTAGCCACTTGAAACTTATACTTTGGTATAGATGAGACACTTAATAGTAATGGTGCTTTGTTTATTTACAGACTCACACGTAAGCCATTGAATAGAAGTAAAAAGAAGACTAAAACCCTTCTATCATCCTTTAGTCTAAACAATGATAAATAGGGCGATGTTTCTATAAAAAAGACAAAAAAAGAGCTCTTGCAAAGCAAGAGCCAATGGAAACGTGCTTTTTGGAAACCTTCAACACTACTCCCCTCGATGTAGTGCTCGCCGACCAAAGCTAGAAGGTTCAAGCTACTAACCTAAATTAGCATGCTGATTTTGTAGGTCAACTATAAATTTTACAATTCATTAACTTTATGTGAGCAGCCTAACACGCTGAAGAAACGATGCATTTTTCGATCTCTTTTATTTCTTTAAACGTACTTTACTTATATAGAGCGAAGCAAATCACGCCTGTTTGTAATACTCGAAGAGCCTTGCGCAGGAAATCTTGAACGGACAGGATGGCAACAATTAATAACTAAGGGTTTTTAAAAAAATGCTTATTTTTTAGAAATTTATTTTTGCCATGGTATAAACTTATTTTAGCGCTTCATGAAATCTTTTGTTTCCAAATTCTATCTTTTATAGAGATAGCTTGTATTTAGGAGGCCTAGGCCATGAGTATTTTTGACCACTATCAACAGCGTTACGAGCAGGCTCAAGAAGAAGAGTTATCCCTCGACCAGTTTTTAACACTTTGTAAAGAACAACCAAGTACTTACGCCAGTGCAGCAGAACGCCTTTTGCTCGCCATTGGCGAGCCAGAAATGGTAGATACTTCTAAAGATCCACGCCTAAGCCGGCTTTTCTCTAACCGAATTATCGCTCGTTATCCCGCTTTTAAAGAATTTTACGGGATGGAAGACAGCATTGAACAAATTGTCTCTTACTTAAAACACTCTTCTCAAGGCCTTGAAGAACGCAAACAAATACTTTACCTGTTGGGTCCCGTTGGCGGTGGTAAATCCTCTTTGGCTGAAAAGCTGAAAGCTCTTATGCAACAAGTGCCTATCTACCGCTTAAAAGGCTCTCCAGTAAATGACCACCCGTTCTGTCTGTTTGATGCTAACGAAGATGGCAACATTCTAGAAAAAGAATACGGCATTAGTAAGCGCCATTTAAAAACCATTATGTCTCCCTGGGCAGCTAAACGTTTAAATGAATACGGCGGGGATATTACTAAGTTCAAAGTGGTAAAATGCTACCCATCTATCATCAACCAAATTGCGATAGCTAAAACTGAGCCAGGCGATGAAAACAATCAAGATATTTCATCTCTGGTGGGTAAAGTAGACATTCGTCAATTAGAACATTTTGCGCAAAACGACCCCGATGCCTACAGCTACTCAGGCGCACTATGTAGAGCTAACCAAGGTTTAATGGAGTTTGTAGAGATGTTTAAAGCGCCTATTAAGGTGCTACACCCTCTTCTCACCGCCACCCAAGAAGGTAACTTCAACGGTACCGAAGGGCTCTCGGCAATCCCCTTCGAAGGCATAATTTTGGCTCACTCAAATGAATCCGAGTGGCAAAGCTTCAAAAACAATAAAAACAACGAGGCATTCCTAGACCGTGTTTACATTGTAAAAGTACCTTATTGCTTACGAGTAAGTGAAGAGATAAAAATTTATCAAAAACTACTGGATAATAGTGAGTTAAACACAGCCAAATGTGCTCCTAGCACCTTGGAATTATTATCGCAGTTTTCGGTATTGTCTCGGCTCAAAGACCCAGAGAACTCAAGCATCTATTCAAAAATGCGAGTTTACGACGGCGAAACACTGAAAGACACCGATCCTAAAGCGAAGTCGTACCAAGAATACCGCGATTTTGCCGGGGTAAACGAGGGCATGGAGGGTTTATCCACCCGCTTCGCCTTTAAAATTTTATCTAGGGTGTTTAATTTTGATACTACCGAGGTAGCCGCTAACCCTGTTCACTTATTCTACGTTCTTGAACAACAAATTGAACGAGAGCAATATAGCCAAGAGGTCACCGATCGCTACCTTGAACATCTCAAAGGCTACCTCATTCCCAAGTATGTCGACTTTATTGGCAAAGAAATTCAAACCGCCTATTTAGAGTCGTACTCTGAATATGGACAAAACATATTTGACCGCTACGTGATTTATGCCGATTTCTGGATCCAGGACCAAGAATATCGAGACCCAGACACTGGCCAGCTGTTTGATCGCGCTGCACTTAATGCTGAGCTAGAAAAAATAGAGAAACCCGCTGGCATTAGTAACCCTAAAGATTTTCGTAATGAGATCGTTAACTTTGTTCTACGTGCTCGCGCAGGTAATGACGGGAAAAACCCTAACTGGACTAGCTACGAAAAACTTCGCACCGTTATCGAGAAGAAAATGTTCTCGAATACCGAAGACTTACTTCCTGTCATTTCATTCAATGCAAAAACCTCCGCCGACGATCAACAAAAACACGATGACTTTGTTGCCCGAATGATGGAGAAAGGGTACACCCGCAAACAAGTGCGCTTGTTATCGGAATGGTATTTACGCGTTCGTAAATCGTCTTAGATTGGATGGAGGGCGCCTATGGCTCATTTTATCGATCGACGTTTAAATGGTAAGAATAAAAGCGCGGTTAACCGCCAGCGCTTTATTCGCCGCTATAAAAGCCAAATTAAACGCGCAGTAAATGATGCGGTTAATCAGCGCAGTATCCAAGACTTGGAGAACAGCGAAAGCATAAGCATTCCTCATAAAGATATTACCGAACCCTTTTTTCACCAAGGTGAAGGGGGGCATCGCCAACGCACTCTACCTGGTAACGATCAGTTTGGAACAGGCGACAAAATAGAACGCCCTCCTGGAGGAGATGGAGCTGGAGGACCAGGTGATGGTGAGGCCAGTGACCAAGGCGAAGGTACCGAAGAATTTCAATTTAACATTTCCAAAGACGAATACCTTGATATTCTATTTGACGATTTGGAGCTACCTAATCTTCAAGAAACAGACGTAGATAGCATTGTTGAATACCGCACCGCCCGCGCCGGCTTTACCAACGACGGGGTACCCGCCAATATTAATATTGTGCGCTCTTTACAAAACTCCCTAGCGCGACGAATGGCGATGGGAGGAGACAAACGCAAACGTTTACGTGCATTGGAACTACAGCTTGAACAAAGCCAATCAGACTCACAAGTTCCACATAGTGAGATTGAAGCGACAAAAGCAGAAATCGAGGTGCTAAAGCGCAAGCTTTCAAACATCCCATTTATCGATACCTTCGATCTTAAATTTAATAACTTTGCTAAACACCCAGTACCAAGCAGCCAAGCTGTGATGTTTTGTTTAATGGATGTCTCTGGCTCTATGGACCAAGCAACCAAAGACATTGCTAAGCGTTTCTACTTACTGCTCTATCTATTTTTGACCCGCAGTTACGAAAAAATCGACGTAGTATTTATTCGCCACCACACTCAAGCTAAAGAAGTTGATGAGCATGAATTTTTCTACTCTCAAGAAACCGGTGGCACCATTGTCTCTAGTGCGCTTAACTTAATGGACAAAATTATTGAAGATCGCTACCCGAAAAACCAATGGAACATATACGCAGCACAAGCTTCCGACGGCGATAACTGGGCCGACGATTCCCCCAAGTGTCGTGCATTACTGGAAAAAACGCTGTTACCTTTAAGTCGTCATTACGCTTACATCGAAATCACCAGCCGTGCCCACCAAAGCTTGTGGCACGAATACGAACAACTCAGTGAAATTTTCCCTAACTTCTCTATTCGTCATGTGAAAAATGCCGAGGAAATATTGCCGACATTTAGAGATCTCTTCAAAAAAGCCACTGTGTGAGGCCCTTATGAGCAAAACTAAGATGTTGCCCGATGGACCAGATTGGACCTTTGAAATGCTTGAGCTTTATCATCAAGAAATTGAGAAGGTTGCACAACACTATCAATTGGATACCTATCCTAATCAAATTGAAGTAATTACCGCGGAACAAATGATGGATGCCTATTCCAGCGTAGGTATGCCCATTGGTTACCACCACTGGTCCTATGGCAAAAAATTCATCCAAACTGAACAAACCTACAAACGCGGTCAAATGGGCTTAGCCTACGAAATTGTTATTAATTCAGATCCTTGTATTGCTTACTTAATGGAAGAAAACACCATGCCAATGCAGGCTTTAGTTATCGCCCATGCCTGCTTTGGCCACAATAGTTTTTTCAAAAACAACTACCTGTTTAAAACATGGACCGATGCCAGCTCAATTATCGATTATCTGGTATTTGCCAAAAACTACATTAGCAAGTGCGAAGCTCGCCATGGCGTACAAGCAGTAGAAGACTTGCTAGACTCTTGCCACGCTTTAATGAATTACGGTGTTGACCGTTACAAGCGCCCTAGCCCAATTTCAATGGAAGAGGAAAAGTCTCGCCAAGACGCTCGAGCAGAATACTTACAGAGCCAAATCAATGAACTGTGGAAAACCATTCCTACCAAAGAAGATCCAAACATAGAAAAGCGTCAGCGTTTTCCCGCCTCTCCAGAAGAAAACATCCTCTACTTCATCGAAAAACATGCCCCCTTATTGGAGACTTGGCAGCGAGAAATTGTTCGCATAGTAAGAAAAATAAGTCAGTATTTTTACCCTCAAAAACAAACTCAAGTGATGAATGAAGGATGGGCTACGTTCTGGCATTACACCATCACTAATCATATGTTCGACCATGGACAAGTGAGCGAGCGCTTTATTCTTGAAATTTTGCACAGCCACACCAGCGTAGTGATGCAACCCGCTTATAACAGCCCTTATTTTAACGGGATAAACCCTTACGCGCTGGGTTTCGCCATGATGACCGATATCCGTAGAATATGTGAATCGCCCACCGATGAAGACCGCAAGTGGTTCCCCGATATCGCGGGAAGTGATTGGCTTAAAACCCTGCACTTTGCTATGCAAAACTTTAAGGATGAAAGCTTTATTAGCCAATACTTATCACCCAAGGTAATACGTGACTTAAAATTGTTCACCCTCGATGACGACGAAAACAAACCCTACTTAAAAGTTAAAGCCATTCATGATGACCATGGCTACCAACAAGTGCGCGAAGCCTTAAGTGCCCAATACAATCTAAGTAACATTGAACCTAATATTCAAGTTTATAACGTAAACCTTCGTGGAGACCGCTCACTGACCTTACGCTACGTCCCTCATCAAGGCATTCCACTAGGCAAAAGCAAAGATGAGGTGATTAAACACCTTCATCGCTTATGGGGCTTCGATGTAATTCTCGAGCAAAGTGACGATAAAGGCGGCATACAAGAAATAGCCCGCTGCCCAGCACACGACTAAATTGAGTCGCAAAAAAAAGCCACCTTTAGGTGGCTTTGCTATTTCTGATTCAATTAAAACAACGCGTTGTTCAGCATTAAGTGGCAAACAATAGATGCGGCATAACCTAAGGCAATAACCGGTGCCCAACGAAGGTGACTAATAAAGGTATAGTGGCCTCTAGCCTGCCCCATTAACGCAACCCCTGCCGCAGAGCCAATCGACAACATGCTACCACCCACCCCTGCGGTTAGTGTCACCAATAACCATTGGCCTAAAGACATTGCTGGCTCCATGGTAAGAACTGCAAACATCACCGGGATGTTATCTACAATGGCACTTAATACCCCAACGGCAATATTGGCGTAGGTTGGGTCCCAATTTAAGTACATGGTGTTAGATGCCATTTCTAGGTAACCAATAAATCCAAGGCCACCAACACAAATAACTACACCGTAGAAGAACAGTAAAGTGTCCCATTCGGCCCGTGCTACCCGGTTAAAAATATCAAAGGGTACTACGCTGCCTAAGGCTTTTAATCGGGCATCATCACGATGAGAAATCGCATCAACAGCTTTTTTATGCAAGCTAGACGCAAGTGTTTTACGCAAGAAGAAGCCAAAGAACTGTAAGTAACCCAAGCCCATCATCATGCCCATTACCGGTGGCATGTGGAACAAACTATGTCCCATTACAGCTGTGGCAATAGTGATCAAAAATAAACCAACAATTCGTCTTGCGCCGCGCTTTAACTCCACTTCTTCGTGTTCTGCTTCTACTGCTTCTGCGGAAACAAACATCGACATGATAAAGGCAGGAATAACAAAATTAACGAAAGAAGGGATTAGCAAATCGAAGAACTGACCAAAAGTAACCAAACCTTTTTGCCAAACCATCAGGGTAGTAATATCACCAAATGGACTAAATGCTCCACCAGCATTAGCGCCAATAACAATGTTGATACACGCTAGGTTAATAAATCGGCTGTTTCCTTGCGCTACTTTAGTCACCACCGCACACATCAGTAGCGCAGTGGTAAGGTTATCGGCCACTGGCGAAATAACAAAGGCTAAGCAGCCCGTTAACCAAAACAGCTTACGATAACTCAGTTTTTTACTGACTAGCCAAGCTCGCAATGCATCAAATAAGCGTCGTTCCTCCATGGCATTGATGTATGTCATCGCCACCAGCAAGAACAGCATTAACTCTGAAAACTCCAATAAGTTATGGCGAAAGGCATCAGTTACCAGCTCTTCGTGACCAGAGCCGCGGTAATAAATAGCAATCAAAAACCAAATTAAGCCTGCGGCGACCAGCACGGGTTTCGACTTTCTTAGATGAATAACCTCTTCACTCATCACCAACAAGTAAGCAATGGCAAAAATGACTAAGGCGCTATAGCCTACCCAAGACGAGGTTAAGCTCAAGCCATCAGCGGCATAACTAGCAGAAGAAAAAAACAACAATAACAGAGGCAACAATATACGCATTAAATCCCACTCCTTAGGCGAATGCTCATTTGTTTTAGATTGATAAAGATTTCGTTTTAGCGTCCGTAGCTTAGGGCGCTGGCACTTCGATGATTGTTCATTGCATTTTCAGCTTTGCTCATTAGTGCCTCAATATTGTTGGCAGTGCCATCTACGCAAGCCACTCCCAAACGAGAGCCAAGTTCTAACTCATCCAGATAGTTGAGCCAAAATTCGCTACCTAAAGCATCGTGGATCCGTTCTGCAGTATCCAAAGCTTGGTACAAGCTAGATTCAGGTAAACCAATAACAAACTGATCTTTTTCGCAACGCGCTAACAAGTCAACTTTGCGTACCTTCGATAGTAAAAAATTCGCTAGTTTAACCAATAGCTTATCAGCTTCATCAGCGCCTAATTTATCACGGTATCGACTAAAATGATTGACGTTAATCAAAACAATAGAATAGGCATTCTGATAACGAGAGGTACGTTCAATTTCTATCTCAGAAAATTGTTTAAAGCGCGCAAAGTTAGCACAGCCTGTAAGCTCATCGGTATCGATAGATTGCTTAAACAAAGGGAGGTTTTCGCTACTTGGCTGTTCTTTCTCTTGAAACAAATCTAAGCCTTGTTCATGAGTATAACGATGGCGCCACAAGGCATGGCAAAGACAAACAATGATACATACCAACAAACAGTTCACTAAGGTATTTGGCAGCTCGACATAAGGCCAATTTTGTATTTGGCTTGCGTTTAAAAGCTCAACACCACTCAACGTGAGCAGAGTAGCAACAACTATCAACATAATTGCGAGCAAGATAGGCAAATAGAAACAAATAAACAGTAACGGTAGGCTGTATACTAACCAATCAGGAACCACACTAAACTGCAGCTCCCCTCCACCATGCATTAACGCGAATACTAAAACAAAATGAATCACTGCATGGCCAGCTAACAAGGCATGGGCTGAGCGAGCCGTCACCAAGTTTAAACCACGCCAGGTGAGCAATATTTGATAACAAAACCAAACGCTTAATGCTAAAAATGCACCTATATTGGCTTGTTGCCACCAAGCAGCAAGTACACCCGATTGAAAAAGATAGGAAATAACACACAAGCAATAGAGCGATTGAACCCAAAAGAGATGTTGGCGCTGTTGTTGCCACTGCCAGTTAGCAAATTGCCGTTCTTGGCTAGAGGAAGAAAAGCCCATAAATACGCTTTTCCACGCTTGCATAACTTGTGGCTGTCGCATCCTTCCTTTAACTCCCGTTGTTAAATCACAGAGAACACCGATATAAGCTAGTTTAGATTTGCGCCTAGGGCTACAATATCGGCTTTAATTGCCAAACAAAGAATCATTGTGACTTCACTTAAGCATACTCGCTATCGACAATTTTTCCCGTCATTAAACGGTACTAATCAGCCATTTGCATACCTTGATAGCGCAGCTTCAACTCAAGTCCCTGAAGTCGTCTTAAAAGACATTGAACAATATTACCGCCAAGGTCATGCCAATGTACATAGAGCAAGTCATAGCTTTGCTCGACATGCCACCAATGCCTTTGAATTAGCAAGGAAAACACTTGCAGAATTTATTGGTGCTAAGGCGCAAAATCTTATTTGGACCAGCGGAACAACTCAAGCCGCCAACCTATTGGCAGATGGCCTCGCCCATTTAGTTGATGAAGGCGACGAAATTTGGGTTAGCGAGCTCGAACATCACTCAAACTTAGTACCTTGGCAACAATTAGCCTTTAAGCGTAAGGCGAATCTAAAAGTAATTCCTGTACTAGACAATGGTGATATAGATTTAGCTTACTTTCGCCAGCAACTTAGCGACAAATGTAAAATTGTTGCCGTTGCCCATGTATCAAACAGTATTGGTGCTATGCAGCCAATACCCGAATTATCTAGGCTAGCCCACCAGTTCGGCGCAAAAATAGTGGTGGATGGCGCACAAGCTGTAGCCCACTTAGACGTCGATGTTAATCGCTTAGCGTGTGACTATTACTTGTTTTCTGGACACAAGTTATATGGGCCAACTGGCATAGGCGCGCTATATGGAAGCGAAGAAGCCTTAGAACTGCTCGAGCCCAGCGTGTTTGGTGGAGAGATGATAAATAAGGTGTCTTTTGAAACCAGCACCTGGAACAGTCTTCCTTATCGCCTAGAGGCAGGGACCCCTAACATAGCTGGGGCAATAGGTTTGGCCTCAGCCATAAAGTTCTTAGCGCAGTTCCCTTTAAAAGAGCGTCTTAGTCACGAGCGCCAATTATTAGCTTATGCGCTACAGCAGCTTAAACAGCACCCCAAGGTTGAACTGGTTGGTGAACCGATGATGAGAGTTGGTTTAATTGCGTTCAACTTGCAAGGTATTCACCCTCAAGATGCCGCCACCCTATTTGACCAATACAATGTAGCTTTGCGCTGTGGCCATCATTGCGCAATGCCCTTAAGCAGTCGTTTGTCTCCAGAAGGCAGTATTCGTTTGTCACTTGGCTTATATAACAATCAACAAGATATTGACCAAGCGATAGAAGCAATTGATAAAATTATGGAGTTGTTTGGTGAATAGAGCACCGCAAGTTGAACTAAACATAGAACAGATTGAACAGCGCTTTGTTAATTGTAAGTCTTGGGAAGAGCGTTACCGCCAACTGCTGCTGTTAAGCAAAGTACTGGGCCCGATGGACTCTCAATACCAAACACAAGAAAACTTAGTGCAAGGCTGCGAAAGCGATGTGTGGCTGTATTATGCCAATACGCAGCTAGTAGTTGATAGTAATGCGAAAATCATCAAGGGTTTACTGGTAATCGTGCTAGCCAGCTTCGCGCAGGATGCTGAAAACACTCAAATAACATTTAGCCAAACTTTAGAAAAGCTTGGCTTAGCACATCATTTAAGTGAATCGAGAAACAATGGAATAACGGCGATATTGCAGAACATCGCAAAGTTAAGCTAAGCGGTTACTCTTCGCTAGGAATGGTATAAGTGCGGCGTTTTTTGGTTTTTATCACAACTTTTGATTTAGCACCGCCTTCTTCCATCACCGCCCTATATTCACTTCTAGGCACTGGTTTAGCTTGAGGTACTGGCTTGGTGGCTGCAGGTGGACGGCTCGTTACACTATAGGTAAATCCACAATCACGACAGGCCATTAATGCTGGTTTATGGCCACCGCAAGATGGACATTTTAGATTAGAGCTCACTACTGGTTCCTATTTCTTTCTATGGGAAATTTAGTTTATTGCTTAAGTGTATTTGATCATCTGCAATTAATCACAACAAATTAAACATTTAATGATCCGGTTAGCTATTTACTTAGATTTATCGTTAGTTTATTTGCTGTTTTGCTCCGTCAAATGCTCAATAAACCATTCCCCTGCAGGCCCAAGTGCTTGGCTCCAAACCACTTCAATTGGCCACTCAAAGTCATCAACAATAAAATCTCGTTCTAACTCAACCAGTTGGTTATTGGCGATGTAGGTTCTAGCTAAAGGTTCGGGGAACAAACCAAAGCCAACACCATTAAGCAACAGCTGCTTAAATTGGTACATTCTTGAACAATTAACCACCTGAGAACTAAGGCGCACTGACTCAGCTAAATCTTCAGTAATAAACTTAGACACTGCGGGAGTTATTTGAATTTGTGAAAGGAGATCTTGAATAGATAAAGCATGTTTTATCTTGGCAAGCGGATGGCTTGGCGCGCAAACACACAACCATTTAATTCGGCCTATCATAACACTCTCTACTCCGCGACGTGGGATAAGCTCTCCAGGAGTAATAAGAATGTCTACCTCCCCGTCTTCAGCAAAATTATGGGAGTCGAACTCATCTACATCAATGATCTTCACATTTAGTTGCGGAAACTTAGCTAACAAGCTCTTTATCGCCTCTCCATACTCTGGAAAAAAGCTATAACCCGATACACCAATGGTTAATTTGTCTTCAATCCCCTCATGGTAAGACTGAGCTTTCTTCTCCATAGCTTGTAAGCGTGGAATAATCTCCAAAGCCTGAACATAAAGCGTGCGCCCTACGTCAGTTAAGGTTGGTGCTTGGCCAGAAACACGATCAAAAAGTCGAATATTTAAATCCAACTCCATGTTTTGAATCAATTGGCTCACTGCTGAAGGGCTTACCCCCAGTTTACGTGCGGCTGCTGAGAAAGAACGCGTCTCAGCTACTGTCACCAAATAAACTAAACGTTCGGGAGTAATATGCATGCAGTACCTAGGAACAATGCTTTGTTTTTATTGATTAAATGTTAGCACTAGCGGTTTGCTTTCCCAGCGGTCAACTACTTAATTGTTTGGCTATAAAACTCACTAATGTATTTTCCGCCTTTAATATTGGCAATAATACGTAACTTATAGCTATCTCCCTGGTTAGGGATCAATTCGCGTAATTCGGTGGGGCTTCTCCAGTAATAAGGGCTATCACTCATGCCTAGTGGGTAAGCGGTCACTACATTTGCACTGCTTACAATAAAGAAGGTGGCACTATCTAAAGGAAAGGTAGAATTAACCGTGGTTGTTCCTGCTTCATCACTAATATTGAGCTGAAAATCACCGGATTCAAGAATACACTTTTGGTTAATAATGTCGCAGTGACCATAGGTACTTAGCTGGAAAACGCGCTCTTTTTCTGCATCATGCTCCAAATAAATATCTGATGCGATATACCCGCCTATTGCCAAAAACGGCATCACTAACATAGCTAACTTAGTATGTCTGTTCATTGTTACTTCCTGTAATCAACCTTATTGAGTGATGCTAACCAAGTTCACCCTTTAACACTATCATATTGAAATTTAATTGTTTTTACCAAGTTCCACCGCAAAAAAAGGCCCCCTCTAGGGAGCCTTTTGCTTACTAGGGATTAGTTCAATTCAAGCTTAATGATCGTGAGCTGCGCCTGCACCATGTGGTACACGGAAGTTATCAACCATATCTTGAATATGCTGTGGTGCAGGACCGGTTACTTTACATACTGCGAAGGCAACACCAAAGTTAACCAAAGCACCTACTACACCAAAGGCATTTGGCGAAATACCTAAGAACCAGTTTGGTCCCATATCACCTAAGAATGATGTACCAGGGATAAACATAATGCCCTTATGTTGGAATACGTAAAGCATTGTTACACCAATACCAGAGCACATGCCAGCTACCGCAGCTGTACCACTCATTTTCTTAGCAAAGATACCCATCATCAACGCTGGGAAGATAGACGAAGCGGCTAAACCAAATGCGAGTGCAACGGTACCTGCGGCAAATCCAGGCGGATTTAAACCGAGATAACCAGACACCAAAATGGCAAGTGTCATCACTATTCGCCCTGCCAGCAACTCATTCTTATCTGAGAGGTTAGGCGTGAGCACACCTTTCATTAAGTCGTGAGATATCGAGGATGAAATAGCCAACAACAAACCAGCAGCGGTTGAGAGCGCAGCCGCCAAACCACCAGCAGCTACTAATGCAATTACCCAGTTAGGTAGATTAGCAATAGCTGGGTTAGCAAGTACCATAATGTCGCGGTCTACTTTCACCATTTCATTGGTTTCTTTATCGGCAACATATTGGATTTTGCCATCACCGTTCTTGTCTTCAAACTTCAGCAGACCAGTGTTTTCCCAATCTTTGAACCACTGTGGACGTTCGTCATAAACCAAGTTATCGCCGGCTTCTGGAACAATAGTGTTCATTAAGTTGAAACGAGCCATGGCACCTACAGCTGGCGCTACAGTGTACAAAATAGCAATGAATACTAAGGCATAACCAGCAGAAGAGCGGGCCGCTTGAACCGTTGGAACAGTAAAGAAGCGCATAATTACGTGAGGTAAGCCTGCAGTACCAATCATTAATGACATGGTGTAAGCAAACATGTTTAAAGTACCGCCTAGGTTGTCGGTGGTGTACTCTTTAAAACCAAGATCGGTAACTACCATATCTAGTTTATCTAACAGATAAACACCACTGCCATCTGCCAAAGTACTGCCTAAGCCTAATTGTGGAATAGGGTTACCTGTTAGTTGAAGTGAAATGAACACCGCAGGAATGGTGTAAGCGAAGATAAGTACACAATATTGTGCAATCTGGGTGTAAGTAATCCCCTTCATGCCGCCTAATACTGCGTAAACCCAAACTACAAACATGCCAATGTATAAGCCCATGTCGTACTCAACTTCTAAGAAGCGAGAGAAGGCAACACCAACACCTTTCATTTGGCCGATAATGTAAGTAAGCGATGCGATAATCAAACACAATACTGCAACAATACGCGCACCTTTCGAGTAGTATCTATCGGAGATAAACTCAGGCACCGTAAACTTACCATGCTTACGCATATAAGGGGCTAGTAACATTGCTAGCAGCACATAGCCACCAGTCCAGCCCATTAGAAAAACAGAACCACCATATCCTAGGAAGGCAATTAAACCCGCCATAGAAATGAACGAAGCTGCACTCATCCAGTCAGCACCAATTGCCATACCATTTTGGATAGGCGTAACACCACCACCAGCAACATAGAAGTCACTGGTAGAGCCTGCTCTAGCCCACCAAGCAATGGCGAAGTACAGGCCAAAGGAGCCAAATACAGCGATATAAGTATAGAGTTTTAACTCGTCCATTTATGACTCCTCAACATGGTATTTTTTGTCGAGCTTATTCATTTTGGCGGTATACCAAAAAATCAAAGCCACAAAGGTATAAATAGAGCCCTGTTGTGCAAACCAAAAGCCCAGTTTATATCCGCCTAAGCGAATTTCATTTAGCGGCTCAACGAGAAGTAAGCCAAAACCAAATGAAACCACAAACCATATGACGAGACAGGTAAATATTAGGCGCAAGTTTTCTTGCCAATATGTAGTCTGTTCTTCCATGATATTTCTCCAAGCAAGCTGTATAAGCCTCGCAATTTTGTGCCAATAAATATGTAAACAACATGTTAACGACCGAACAAATCATTAAGTTTTTACCTGCGGCTAGTGGAATAACAGCAAATATAAACTCAATTCAAGCCTATCGAAGAAAAAGTTAACAAACGATTAACAGACTAGGTATTAATCTTTAGTCTAAAGTCCCTGAATACAAGTAAAAATTGAGATCTAGACGCAGGAAATCAACACTTAAAGAAGCAATAAAAGGAAGCAATGAACAATTAAAGAGGACTCAAGAAAACAGAGCTAAGTACAAAAAGCCTGAAAGGCCAGGCTTGACAAACTCAAGTTAACATAATGTTAACTACACACAAAAATCCAGTTCAGAAACATCAACAGGATTGTCATCAGATGAAATTTCCGCATAGCTATCATCAGAAAAAGACAGTTCTTGTCCATCATCTAACACAATAAAGTATGAAAGACTCACTGGGTCAACCCGTAATTCACCATGCAGAAAACAACCACTGTTAAACAGTACCGTGGTATCAGGTTTTGAATAGAACATGGCGTTAACCCTAGGGCCAAAATTAACTAAGGCAATTATTATCAAAAAAGATATGGTTACCCACTTCATCTTAAGTCTCGTGCAAAAAAGAGCAGATTGTAACAGGTCTCTGCCTAGTTACACCTTGAACGTGCATAATTTAGATTAAACAGAGGCTGTAACAGATTCTGTGTATCTGCCATCTAGTTAATGTGTTTTTCTAGACGTTCCTCGAACTCGATAATAAACCGACTCATAGCTTGGCGCCAGTTTTGAATGGGCATTGTCCATTTCTTGCTGGCGTCTTTGATTGCTAAGTACACCATCTTGGTTGCGGCCTCATCGTTTGGGAAGAGTTTCCGCTTCTTTAGTGCCTTGCGTATTACGCTGTTGAGAGACTCAATCGCATTGGTGGTGTAAATGGCCCGACGGATATCTTCAGGGTAGTTAAAGAGCGTATTGAGGTTCTGCCAGTGATTGCGCCAAGATTTGGAGATTTGCGGATACTGGCTATCCCAGACTTCGCTAAAGCGCTCCAGCTCAAGTAAAGCTTCATCTTCTGTAGCTGAGCGATACACACGCTTCAGGTCGGCTGTAACCGCCTTGTAGTCTTTCCAGGATACATACTTCAATGAGTTTCGCACCATATGGACTATGCAAAGCTGGATATGTGTTTGGGGGAAGACGGTATTGATCGCATCAGGGAAGCCCTTCAGGCCATCTACACAGGCGATAAGTATATCTTCAACACCACGTTGATTGAGTTCAGTTAGAACACTCAGCCAAAACTTAGCACCCTCGTTTTCGGCTATCCACATGCCCATTAACTCTTTCTGGCCGTCGGTGTTAATGCCCAAAGCAAGGAAGATAGATTTATTGATAATGCGTTTGTCTTGGCGGATTTTGACCACGATGCAGTCGAGATAGACGATAGGATAAATGGCATCGAGTGGTCTAGATTGCCACTCCACAATTTCCTCCATCACCGCATTTGTGACACGCGAAACTAGGCTGGGTGATATCTCGGCCCCGTACCACTCATCGAAAGCATTCACGATGTCACGCGTACTCATACCTTGCGCATAGAGCCACAAGATCTTGTCATCCATGGAGGTAAATCGTGTTTGATGTTTTTTGACCAGCTTGGGGTCAAAAGAGCCAAGGCGATCCCTAGGAGTATCAAGCTCAAACTCTCCGTCTTCGGTTTTTACGCGCTTAGTGCTCTTTCCATTGCGGGTATTATTCGACTTGGAAGGTTTGTGTTTTTCATAACCAAGATGCTCATCCATTTCAGCGTTGAGTGCCGCTTCAACAGTGATTTTTTTGAGCATCTGGCTGAATTCAGTTAAATCATCGGGAGTTTTGATTCCCTTTGCAGCTTCTATAGCAAAAGCTTCAAGTGCTTTCTTATCCATGTGCCTATCCTTAGCCATTACGGCTTTAAGTTTAGACAGTTACACAGAATTTAGGACAGGCTCATTAAACAGCATAAAAGGCATTGCTCATTAACAGCAATGCCTTTCATTAGTTAGGCTCCCTCGGCCTAACTAAATGTAGCGCCTATTTAAGTTTAACTAGAAGTAATAACGCGCTTGTATCGACATTTCATCTTGCTTTTTATCTGTGCCTAGTGCGTCTTTGTTTTCTAGACCAAATTTATACTCTAGGGCCAAAAGAACTTGCCCAGGCTTCCAGCCAACCCCACCGACTGCATAGCTAAGCTCTCCCTGACTCCCTTCGGTTTTATCTTTTAAGCCATTATATCCAGCATATACATGGTAAAGCCCCCCATCTATGTTATAGAAGCCAATCACTTCAACACCGTTGGCCTTGTCTGAAATACTTGGGTTACTATTATCTACGCTAAATTTTTTGCTTAATTTTTTGTATTGACCATAGGTGCCGGCTAGGTAGAACATATCTGATTCATATACTGCCCCCACTAACCACGAAGAAGCTTTGTCTTGATCTGGCGTGCCTACATACCCAGCTTTAGTATTATCATAACCACTTTCGGCATAAGCAGCACCAATAGACAGGCCAAAATCAAAATCATATTTACCACTTAGCTGATAACCATAATCTCTCGCCGAATCATCCTTCTCTAATTGATACTGGGCGGCTAAGCCAAAGCCAGCAAAAGATTTACGGTAAACCAAGGCTTCATCGGCACGCCCCATACCTGACTCGTCACTGCCGTTACGGCCATCATAAGTGCCCGATGCGTCACCACCAAACTTCCAAAATTGGTCGGTCCATACTGCAATATCGTAATAGGCCGACCATTGCTTACCAACGCGGATTTCGCCAAAGCTATCGTTGTTAAAATAGATGTTACCTAAACGATTACTAAATAATGGATCATCTGAACTAGAACCTTCTGTGGGATTAAACCCCCACTCTAACTGAGCACCAGCAATCCAGTTTTGTACCATTTCATGTTCAAATGCAAAGCGGATCCGAGAAGTTTTGTTTTGCATCTCAAACGAGCTGTCACTGGTAGCTCCATCACCGTAACCAGCTTGATAAAAAGCCTCTATACCTAAGTAACCACCTATCTTTACGTTAGTTTTACCGTTTTCATAAATAGTAGCTGCCGAAACGCTACTCGCCATTGCACTAAGTGCAAGCCCTGCAATTAACTTATTCATTATTCACTCCTTGACCCGAGTTTATTCATTAACTATTCACATTTGGGGAACAAAAATGTGCTAGCGGTTAACGCCCCCAAAATTCAGCGTAGTAACAAACTCCAAAATAGCCAAATAACTAATTAGCAAAGAAAAATAATAAGCAAGGTGCTTATCGACGATGTCAGCGATTAAAGTAAAAAAAATGTTAACAAACAGTGTAAACGAGTAAATCTCAGAAAATCTCCACATTTAACCCTAAAGTTAATGGAAACAACTCTTGCCACTAAATAAAAATTAATTACTATTCATAATCTTACTAAGGGGGGGTTGTGAAACTTAGTCAACGTTTAGCGGCTATTAGCCAACAAATAAACCAGCACTACCAAGATATTTGGGACTGCTGTTGCGACCACGGCTTGCTAGGTGCCGATTTAGTTAAACGCAATAGTGCAGACTGCGTGCACTTTGTTGATAGTGTGCCGCAAATTTGCCTGCAGCTAGAGCAACAATTACAGCGCTACCTTCCCTACAGTTCATCTTCATTAACTGCCCCGTGGCAAGTACATTGCCAAGACGTAGCCCAATTAAAGCTCAGCGAAAATGACAATCAACTGGTTATAATCGCTGGAGTTGGTGGTGAGCTATGTATTCAGTTGCTAAAGGGGATACTAGTACACAACCATACTGTGGACTTTGAACTCATTATTTGCCCAGTACATTATCAATATGAACTTCGGCAATTTTTACTAAGCAATCGCTTTGGTTTAATTGATGAACAGCTAATAGAAGAGAACCAGCGTTACTACGAAATACTGCATCTTTCTACCACCGCCAATTCACCAATCAGCCAAATTGGTGACGCAATGTGGGATTTGTCTAAGCCCGAACATAAAGCCTACTTAAACAAAACCATTGCACATTACCGCCGTATGGACGGAAAAATGACTCACCCAGCTTTACGAGCTTATGAAACATTGCAAGAGAAAAATTTGCTGGATAACAGCTAAATCAACACGCTATTCAATAAAAATAAAAAATTTAAATCTAATATTGATCTACAAAACAACATTTTGAATTGCCTATGCTAAAATCGCTCGCTTTTGTGCAGTGCTCACCGTTCACTGCTACATTAATCCTTAAATAGAACAAGCGACCATTGCATGAAATTTCCTGGCCAACGTAAATCCAAACACTATTTTCCGGTTGAATCTCGTGACCCATTAACCAACGAACTCAATCCAATTATTAGCCCTAAACACACGCACATTACCGGTATTGATCAGACCTTGGTAGATATTGAGGCTCACGTTGACCAAGCATTTATCGATCGTCATAAGCTAGTAAAAGGTAACTCACTGTTGATCGATGACCTAGCAGCTCAAACCCTTTACCAAGAACTGCAAGACAACCAGCTAATAACTGCAGAGTTTGCTGGCGGCACTATCGGCAATACCCTTCACAACTACTCTACCTTAGCAGATGGTCGATCAGTGATGTTTGGGGTAATGAGTCAGAACATCACTATTGGTGATTATGCCTATCGCTATTTATGCAATACCTCTTCAAGAGTTGACCTCAATCACTTGCAAGCCGTAAACGGCCCAGTAGGTCGATGTTTCACTTTGATAAGCGATTGCGGAGAGCGCACATTTGCTATCTCTAAAGGCCACATGGATAAACTCACTCCTGAGTTTATTGATGAAAAACTTGTAAAAACCGGAGCAGCTCTGGCACTCACCGCCTACCTTATGCGCGCGGGCGAAGATCCTATTACTCAAGCAGCCATGCAAGCCATAGAGTATGCCCACCAAGCAAAAGTACCGGTTGTGCTAACCTTAGGCACCCGTTTCTTAATCAAAGATGATCCCAAATGGTGGCAACAGTTCATTAACGAACATGTCACGGTGCTGGCTATGAATGAAGAAGAAGCAGAAGCGCTCACCGGTGAAAGTGATGTGTTGTTAGCTTGCGAAAAAGCCCTAGATTGGTGCGATCTTATTTTGTGTACTGCTGGCTCACGTGGCTTATTTATGGCTGGTTACACCGACGAAGCTTTTAAGCGAACCACCAGTCATACCCTACTTCCAGGTGCTATTCCAGAATTCAACCAATATGAATTCTCCCGCCCCATGTTAAGAGTAGATTGCCAACAAGCACTCAAAGTATACTCACATATTGCCCCATTTATGGGTGGCCCGGAAAAAATAACCAATACCAATGGCGCTGGGGATGGCGCCTTATCAGCACTGCTTCACGACATGGCTGCAAACGTATTTCACCGTCGCAATGTTGAGCAATCCAGTAAACACCGCTTTGATGCCTTAAGTTACTCATCATTTGCGCAAATTTGTAAATACGCAAACCGTGTAAGTTATGAGGTGTTAGCTCAACATAGCCCTCGCCTTTCACGTGGGCTACCGGAGCGCGAAGAGAGCTTAGAAGAAGTTTATTGGGAGCGCTAGAACAAAAAGCATAGAGGCTGAACAATAAGTCTCTATGCTTAAGAAGTAGAAGTAGAAGCATTACCTAATAAATAACGCTGATAAAACTCATCTTTGGGAACGGGCTTGGCAAATATGTAGCCCTGTAAGTAGTCGCACGCTACGTTCAACACATGCTGTCGTTGTTGCTCTGTTTCCACCCCTTCAGCAACCACTTTTAGCCCTAAATGATGAGCCATCGTTACTATGGCTTTGACTAGCGCTACACTATCATCATCGAAGGTTAGGTGCTGAATAAACGAGCGGTCTATTTTTAGTAAATCGATATCTAGTTGCTGTAGATAGGACAAGGAAGAATAGCCTACACCAAAGTCATCAATTGCAACATCAAAGCCACGTTGCTGCAATCGAGCCAGCTGTTCTTGGATCGTATCATCAGTCTCCATCAACACATTTTCGGTAATCTCAATCATAATGCTGTGAGCTGGAACCTCATGCAAAGCTATGGCGTGTATCCAATCATCTATCCACTTACCGCCATCATTAAATTGGGAAGGAGAGGTATTTACACTAATTTGAATATCATCAAGCCCTTGCTTATACCATTGAGAAACCGTAGCAACTGTTTGCTGCATTACCCATTGGCTAATCTCGCGAATCAGCCCGGCCTCTTCCGCCACATGAATAAATTCATCAGGTCCAACAACTCCCCGCTGTGGATGATTCCAACGTAATAAGGCTTCGGCTTTTTTAACCTTACAGTCATTATCAAGGTACTCTAAAGCAGTAATCGGTTGGTAATAAAGTTCGAACTGTTGCTCTTTTAAAGCGGTGCGTAACTCTTCCAGTAAACGCCGCTTCTGTTGCGCTTCTACTTGCATATCTGACGAAAAGAATTGATAACAATTTCGACCACGACTTTTTGATACATACATCGCCTGATCAGCGTGTTTTACCAACGCTTCTACACTATCACCATCCAGTGGAGAAAAAGCGATACCAATACTGCCACTAACATGAGCGGCTTCTGTTTTTATGGTGAAACGCTTGGCTAAGCCTTGTAATAAGGTCTCAGCAATATTAGCTACTCTTGCCTGCTCGCTTACCCCTTCAATCACAATAGTGAATTCGTCTCCTCCCAAACGAGCAACCGTATCTTGCTCGCGCACACAACGTAAGATCCGCTGTCCAGCTTGACTTAATAAAACGTCACCATAATCATGACCCAAGGTATCGTTAATCTCTTTAAAGCCGTCTAAATCAATAAAGATCAGTGCAAATTCAATTTTCTCTTTAACTAAAGTTTGTAGTTTTTCATAGAAAAAATGACGGTTAGGCAAACCTGTGAGACCGTCGGTATAGGCATATTGCAATAGTTGCTGATTAGCTTCCTCTAGCTCTTGGGTTCGCAGCCTTACTTGCTGCTCTAACATACGCTCACGCAGTTCAATCGTCTCTAACATGCCATTAAAGCACTCGGTAAGGTTGGCTACCTCATCGTCGCTAGATTGCTGAGCGCGCAAACTATAATCATTGGATGCCGTTACGCGCTCGGCAACATCTGATAAATGCAATAAAGGGCGCAAAAAACCACGTTTTAAAAACAACGAAAAAGACAAACTTAAGCCAAACGTAATCACCAACAGCACGGCTAAAAACTGACCATAAAATCCAATTCGTTGGTCTATGTAACTGTCATTTGCCAGCACTGTAAGCGCACCATAAACTTGCTCATCAAGGATAAGTAAACTGCTTACCTCTATCAGGTCATCGGCTTCTTTTGCTAACTCTTCTTGGTAGCTATCGCTTTCTACCACTGCCAAATTTTGCTGCTCGGTATCAGTAATAGCTGCTCTAATTACGCTTTCACGTAACAACAATGAAGAAATCATCTCCTGCATGGCTTCTTTGTCATCAAACAACAAAGCGGCTGTAATGTTGGGCGACAAGGTATCGGCTATATTTTGCAAGCTTTGAGTCTGCTCTCGCTTGGCACTTACAAATTCGTAGGCACTTAACACCACCGTTACCATGGCAGCAGAAAAAATCGCTATACTCATCAAAATGACTAGCAGTTTTTTACTCATGGTATTTATGCTGAGAAAAGACATCTCTACTGCTCCTCCTTAACAACGCGACTCAATCTCAATACCTTTGAGCTCATGGTTATATCGGCCTTTTTAAGTTCTTCGGGGGCAACTTCGAAACGGATTTTTCCAGCTAATAAGAAGAAGCGAATATGCCCTCCTTGATGAATAAAATCTGGGGCCTCCCCTACCAGCATGGTGTGAGATAATAAGGTTCTATCTACAGTGAGCCAGTTTTTTCTATAAGCGGTAGGGACAAACAGTAAGTTACATTGATTTATCGATAACGAATCCAACTCCACCAGGCTTACCCGTATTTCTAACTCATGAATGCGCTGCTTATGGAGTACCCAACTCGCAGTGTCAACAAACTCAATGTCTGGACTACACAACTTAAAATAACCCAATGGCTTGGCTAAACCCTGCCATTCACTATAACGCGCAAAGTTGAACATAAAGCCGGCTTTTAGCGCCGCCTCTTTATCTGCAGCACCAGTCTCACCAGCAGCTACCGCCAAGGCTAGCATTATCAGCGACGTCACAAAGCGCTTTATCGCTAGCATCGACTAAAACTCCGCCATTAATCGCAGCACGACGCTTTGCTCAATATAGTTTGGAACCGTAAAGGTTTCAGAAGTGTTGTCATATTCTAAGTGGCTTCCTGCCAGCAAATTTTTGCCCGTCAATGACAGCGAACTATGGGGCATAAGCTGCCAAGCCCAACTTAAATCTAGCGCATCATAATCATCTACTGAATAAGCATCGCTGTTAATTGAGCGGAACAATGCAAAAAAGGAATGCTTTTTAAAAGGATGCCAGCCAGTCTTGGCAAAAAACTGTTTGCTATCAGAGTCATAACCAATGGCTGGTTGAGTATTTTCTTTTAAACGGTAGCGATAAGACATTTGGCTGTATCCTAATTCAGCGCGAAAATTCACACTGGGCCGCCAAGCAACTAGCGCTTCACCACCTTTCACATTTAAATCAGCGTTTGAAGCAACGTCAAATTCAAGCACAGTATTTTGCAAAGCTTGTTGCGCCTCAACGATTTTCCCCTGCGCTAACAAAGCAGCAATTTGGTCGAGATTAGCGCTATCTGGGTTTGGCTGCACGGCAAATACATCTTTAGATTGTGTATGAAATAAGGCCAAATCAAATGACCAATCTTGTTTGCTAAAACGGTAACCCAGCTCGTAAGAAAGAGACTTTTCTGGCTCAACTTGTTGATTGCCATTCAACACAGTGTGCACGTGGTAGTTATCAATGGCGTCGATGCCGGTTTGAAAATACTCGCCAACACGTGTGCCATTAATGCCTGTGTCATAATCAAACTCTGCCAACGATGGGATCCGCACGCCTTGCGATATGGCACTCCAAAGTACATGCTCATTATTGGGCTGCCAAGTTATACGTGCAACCGGCTGATGCTCCCAACCGGTAAAACTGTTGTGTTCAGACTTGTTACCAAAACTTACATTTAACTGCTCGGGAATAAGCGCAAATTGCAGCTGTAAAAAAGCGCCGTATTGCTCTAAACGGTCGATATCTGCGTCACTACGAATAATGTAGTTTTCTTCAAAAGGTAAGTAGCTATTGCGATAGTTTAACCCCCAATCAAGTTGCGTAGCTCCCCACAAGCTATTCATTTGATAATCAACATCCACTGATTGAAATCGTTCATCCAAATATAACTGCTTACCATCTTGAATAGCCCAAGAAGCTTGCAACATTTGGTTAGAAGAACCAGATAAGCGGTGCTCTGCCCTGGCCATAATCCGCCCATCATCACGCTCAAAACGATCGGCATATAAGGTATTTTGGTTAGTCGCTAGTGATAGAGCTTTAAGGTTCTGCCCCATATCAGTATGGGTATAACTAAACTGAGTTAGAATGGATAAATCATCATTGGGTGCGAAATCAAAACGAGCGCCTATGCTTTGTTGTTTGGCGTCATCATTTGCAGGTAGCGACTTGCCCGTTTTGGCCGCGTCAGAATCACGCACACTGCCAAAGATGCGATAGCTACCGTTGGAGCCGATATTCCCACCATGGCGTAAACCAATATCGTAATTCAATTGGTCACCACTGCTTACTTTCAGCAAGGTTTCGCGCGTATCTAAACTATTTTTGGTGATAATATTGATCACCCCATTGGTAGCATTGCTGCCCCACAACAAACCACCTTGACCTCGTATAACTTCAATCCGCTCAATGTCATAGAGAGGTACATCTAAGGTTTCCCAATATACACCAGCAAAAGATGGGTTATAAACACTTTGCCCATCCACCATTACTAATAGTTTACTAGTATAACGACCGGCTACACCTCGTGCGGTAATCGCCCACTGATTATTGTCAAGCTGCCTTACTTCTAAGCCAGGCACTAGCTTTAAAGCTTCGGCCACAGAGATTGCACCCGAAGCGTGAATATCTTCTTTACCCAACACATATAATGACGCCGCAGTGCTAAACGCTGATTGAGCACGTTTCATCGCAGATGTCGCTTGCACATCTGTAGCCATCAAAGATTCTAAATCTAAATTGGGCATGGGCTCAGCCGATGCAACGCTAAAACTAGTCATGCATAGCAACCACGATACACCAGCTGAATACTTCAACTACTCCACTCCTTGGGTTATAAATCTATCTTTGTTAACTAAAACAAAAAGCTCTACTCGGAACGGGGTCCGTAGACAGGATAAAAAACTGAGCTGTTCGTTAGAAAAAATTGATAATATCAATCTCATAGAAAGCGGGCGAGGTAAACTACAAACTGATCTTAGGTATTGGTCTTAGGATTAACTAAACCTCTGATTTATAGCTTAAATACTGAATTGTTCTAGAAATTTAACAGCCTGATTTCGGCCAGTTTTTTTAGCGTGATATAAAGCATCATCGGCGCGCTGCAGCACACTATCACAATTGCTATCTGAAACCTCGATACTACTTACCCCTAAACTTACAGTAATGTCGACTTGATGGTGCATTGTAGTAAACGTGTTTTGCTCTACTGCTATTCTAATCCGTTCTGCGCTGCGCATAGCCTCTGCAGTATTGGTATTAGGCAACAAAATAGCAAACTCTTCTCCTCCCATTCTCGCACAAATATCGATTTCTCGTAGCTGAGTACAAATCTGCTGATAAACTTGTTTGAGCACTCTGTCGCCACAAGGATGACCATATTGATCGTTGATTCTCTTGAAGTTATCAATGTCTAACATGATTAAGCTGCAATCAAGAAAGTGACGGTGAAAGGTTTGATAATGATTCGCCAAACTTTCAAAGAAACGACGGCGATTGAACGCACCAGTTAATTCATCGGTTTCACTAAGCCTACGCAGTTGTTGCTCCAGCTTATGGCGTTCGTTGATATTGCGAGCCGCCCATACCACCGCGCGCTGGCCATCTATAAACGAATTTAGAGGTAAAATGCGGGCTTCGAACCACTGCTCTCTTTCCAGTTTAGCGCTTTCACAGTTGGGTAAACGAATATCGTCGGGTGAAATAGCGTACTCCGAAACACGTAACTGCTGTTCAAAAATGCTATTACGGATTTGTTGTAAGAACCATTTAGCTTTTTCTTCGTTAAATACATCAGATACGAAGCGACCAGTTAATAAACGGCTGCTTGAGAACTCATGGGTTTCTTGATCACCCAAATGAGCAATACAGTAACCATCTTCGGTAAATACCAACGTAGAATCGGGAAAAGCTGCGACAATCTCCAACAGCTGTGGAGTCGATAAATGCATATAATAAGCCTTAACTAACTGAAAAACAGAAACGACAAGGTTTAGTTACACAAACTACAAATCACTATTATTAAAATTATAAAGCTAAACGAAATTTGAGTTATAGCTGAAGCTTTAGACTACTCTGACCACTTGATGATGAAATTGATTCACATCAATTTGCGAAATAAATAGCAAGTAAATCTAACTCTCGAAGATTCAAATAGATAATAGCCTAAATTGTTCAATACATTTGAATTCTTATGCTATTAGTTCTACTACAGAAACCGTAAAGCACTGCCATATTCCTCTTTTAACGTAACTGTTTAGAAAACGGCCAAACTAACTGGCTCCCCAAAAATATTCTAGCTCCCTTTGTCGCTTCACGCTCCCCACATAAGTGTTAGTCTAATCACATCCACGTCACAACATAATTGTATTACCATAATAATAAAAATACATTACGTAATAAACAAACTAAAATCGACTAAATGCTAAGGATGGCACATGCAAATTTCAGTAGTGATAAGAACACTAAGCGGTTTTGCAATTCTATTTGTTTTACTCATTGCGGTAGCGCTGATTGGCCAAATAAACATACGCAGCCTAGAAGCACAACTTAATGAAACTGTTGACCGTCTCACCCCGACTGCAGAGCTAACTAATCGCCTATCGAGCCTGCTACTAAACACAGCATGGGTGATTGGCTTACACAGTAATACTGAGTCCCAAGAACAACTAAGCCAATTAGAAAACCAAGCGTCTAGCTATATGAGCAGTTACCAAGATAACTACCAACAGCTATTGTTAATTACTGAAAAATATCCCGTTTTACATAATTTACTTGGCCCAATAGAGGTGAATGCAGAAGCAACATTTAGCGCAACCAACAGGCAGTTTGTAAGCCATCAACAATGGCTAGTAGCTAATAAGTCGGTTGAAAATCTGCGCAGAGATTTTAAGCAACAATGGAGTGGATACAGTGACGATTTAGAACAGATAGCAGAATCGGTAGACGGCGATGCGCACTGGATTGCAGTTGATTTACAAGCTGATGGTGTAGTGTTAGAGCGCCAGCTTGATGAAGCGTTTTATGCAAAAACGCCTGAGCAAACCAGCCAACAAATGCAGCAATTAAAGAAACTCTATGCCAGTATGATTGAAAAACGTGATGAGTTAGAGTTCTATATTGAAGATGATATCGAAAACGTAGTTAATTATTTTGTATTACTTAATCAATCGTTAAACCCTCAAGGATTGTTCAGCGAAATAGATCGTCTCGTACGTTTAACCCAGCAGCAACAAGATAACTTCAAGCAAATTAATACCCAAACTGCGGAAGCTTTAAATCAGCTCTCTCTCGCCAGTAGCGCGGTATCGTTAATCATTGACGAAGCAAAAAATCAAGCCAGTGAAAAATCGCAAATCGCCATTAGCACTATGATTGCCGTAGTGCTTGCCTCATTAAGCATATCGGTACTCGTTGCATGGAGTGTCACATCAAGTATTAAAGGGCCATTAAAGCGTACGTTACAACAAATGAAACAGTTAGTTGAAGGCGACTTTAGTCAGCAATTAACCATCGAGCGCCAAGATGAGTTTGGCCAAATAGCGCACCAATTAAACTCACTTACAGAGCAATTTAACCAAGTTATTGGTTCAATGGTAGACAGTGCAAAACAGCTAGAGAGCAGCGCCGAATCTGGCTTAAATGCAAGCCAACACTCTCGCTCCATTATCTCCGAACAACGCGCACAAACCGACATAGTAGCCAGTGCGGTAAAAGCCATGGAACAAGGGGTACAAGATGTATCTCAACAAGCCAATACCTCACGCGATGATATTGGAGATGTGTCGGCACTAACAAAGCAAGGCCGACAGGCCGCCCACACCACCCGTAAAACAACCACACAGCTAAAAACAACCATTCTTAATGCAGCAGAGAAAGTTGATACGCTTAAGCAAAGCTCTGATGATATAGGCTCAATACTCGATGTGATTCAAGGTATTGCAGAGCAAACTAACCTACTTGCGCTAAATGCCGCCATTGAAGCCGCAAGAGCCGGTGAACAAGGCCGAGGTTTTGCAGTTGTCGCTGATGAAGTGCGTAACCTTGCAAGCCGTACTCAAAATTCGACCACAGAGATCTTTAACGTTATCGAAGGTCTACAAAAAGGTGCAAACGAAGCCGTAGACTTAATGAAACAAGGCGAAACCATGGTGCTAGAGTGCTTAAGCCAAGCAGAACAAAGTGACCAACAGCTGGAAAATATAGCCGTTATGCTGGAGCAAATTCGCGCCTACAGCCAGCAAATTGCAACAACAGCTGAAGAGAAGATGGCTGTGGCTTCACAAGTGGCCAACAACGTACAAAAAATTGTAGAGTTAGGCCACTCGGCCCACAAAGATGCAGAGCACAATGAACAAGCCAGCGAATCATTAAAAGCCAAATCTGAGCAACAACTCGGGCAACTGGCTATTTTCAAGCTCAAAGAATACTTGCCTGCAAACAATCAAATTGCGGCCCAGTAGCTTATTGTGATGAAACCAATAATAAATACGCTAACAAAAACCGGGCTATCTGCGGCGATGCTGGTTGTCTTAACTGCCTGTAGCTCCAGCAAACTTAACGATGATTTGCAGAGCCAAGCGCTACATCTAGAAAACAAACAAATTTTAGCAAGCGCTAACTTGGATGCAGATGGCCCAGACTACGGACAATCCGCTTACCAGCTAATTCGTCAGCAGTTTGGCAACAACGCCATAGAATCACCGGATCGCTTTAAAAACGACCACCAAGGTGAGCTCCATATACAAGAATACACAGACAAGCTATACGGCCCCTATTTTCGCTTTATTTTGCACCGAGATTTAGATGGCAATAAAGGAAAGTATATCGATAGACAACGCAATGAAATTAAAGTCTATGGCGGCTCGGCAGACGCATTAAAAGGCTACCAAAACAGTCATTTCTCATACAGTTGGAAGTTTCGCGTCAGCAATGACATGCAGGTTACCAACAAGTTCACCCATTTGTTTCAACTAAAAGCCGTAGGCGGTGAAGATTCAATGCCAATTATTACGCTAACTGGAAATACCCGTTATGGTAAAGCAGGCATAGAAGTAAGGCATAGTCCATTGCGCCAAACCCATATTCTAGCAAGAGCCGATTGGGACTTGATTCAAGGAGAGTGGCTAGAGGCCAAGGTTCAAGCCAAATACAGCGAACAAGGTTGGTTCAGCTTAACACTCGTTCGCTTACGCGATGGAGCAGAAATATTTAACTTTCGCGAAGACAAGCTAGATATGTGGCGAGGTGTGAGCGAACAACATTTTGTTCGCCCTAAATGGGGGATTTATCGCTCGCTTGTTGAAGCAAACAAACTTAAACCAAGTGTACATGTAGACTTTGCTAACTTTAGCATCAAGCAAATTGCTACAAACTAGCGGGCTTAACCACAGTCACTCAGCTTGTTATTTACCAAGGCATAAGTACAGAAGCTAGTTAATGCAACTTGCTCAACTTGCATAAAATGCCCCTGCTCAACTAGGCGAATAACTTTGGAGTATTGGGCTGGTAAGTATTGCTCGGCAAAATCAGCATTTTTGGGATCAACCAAATGGTCTTTGCCACCTTGTACCAACCCCACGGGGATTTTAAGCGCAGCTAAACGCTCGGCCGAATCAGCTAAGCCATCCTGCAGGGCAAACATATCCAAATTAACTTGGTTTAGTTGTTTCCCCATATCAGACAAAGACAATAAAAAGTGCCCTACACCACTTCTAGCAAACTTATTATACCCAATCAACTTGAAGATGCAGGCTTGAGTACCTGAAAATTATCGTTCACTCGAGATGCCAAGGAGCCTGCGATCTCCTGAAGAGTCACAGAAAAAAATTGGTCTATCGCCGCCTTAAAGTCTCGTTTATTTTTGAAATAAACGTTGTTTCTCGACTTCTCGTTCATTACCTTCCATAACCGCTCTATTGGGTTGAGGTTTGGACTGTAAGGTGGGAGGTAATGCAATTCAATATTAAGGACAAACGCGGCATCTTTGACTAAGTTACTACGGTGATATCCCGCACCATCTAAAATGATATGAAGCTTATGGCCTAACGGGTAACTCTCTCTGAGCTTACAGAAAAAACGAACAATATTTTCACTGTTAATGCTTTCGTAATCGCTAACAACCGTCGCTCCAATATCGGATAAATTCAGTGCGCCAATAAGGTTTAACCGACTACGGTTGCCCGTTGTTTCAATCACTTTTTCTTGGCCTGTACGTATCCAGCCATGGGTGATTTTGGTCGATAGCGTCGGGTGAACGGCATCGATAAACAATATCGATTCATCCTCGCCACAGCTTGTCTTTAGAGCTTCATAAGCTTCGATGAACGCCCGTTGTTTTGTCTCATCAAACTTGTGTGGAACGCCTTTCGGTTGCTTGTAGCTAAAACCATTGTGATGAAGCCACTTGTTCATACCAGAAACCGTATAATCAAGTCCAAATGTCTCTTTAACGTAGGCGACAACTTGATGAGTGTGAGAATAGGTTTTCTCGGTCAAATGCTCGATTAGGTGCATGGTTTGAGTAGCAGAAAGTTTACTTTGGCTTCCGCCATTTTCGGGCTTAAGTTTTTCAGAAAGAACATAGTCGCTGAGATGTCGAGCGACTGTCGACTCGTGGATGCGAAGGGCTTGAGAAATCATCACCTGACTCCAACCTTCAGAAGCAAGTAATACCGCTTTGATACGGTCTCGCACTCGACCATCGCGAGTGGAATCATGCATCTGCTCGAGTTGCTGTTTCTGTTGAGGAGTCAGTATAATTTTCATGGTGTGTAGCATGATCCTCATTGACGAAAAAATCAATCACCTTCAATGATCACGGGTATATACCAACGGCTTGAGAAAGCTGTTTACTCATTCCGCCTGCCAACAATAACAAACTATCAACCTGCTTGGGGTTTAGCTTGGTCTTGATATTGCGACAAGCCCTAGCCCGGTCTATCAAAACTAACCACGCGTATTTTGCTAGTTAATGAAGCCTCAGTAATTAAGTAAGCGCTGTCTTGCCAAGACCCTTGCGTACCGTGGATCCACACCATCACCGCTTGCTCTGCACGCCCATTAGCATGTACGTTCAAAGTAAAATTATCCGCAGTAAGTTGATAGTGTTCGATATCGGGATTAGTTAATAAATCACTTTGAATAAACTGCTGTTGTTGCTTTATCGCACTAAACATTGGGCTACAGGCTAGCAATGTGCACAGTCCAGCCAATAGACACAGCCACAACATCACTCTCTTCATTAAGAAGCTAAAATCCATAATCAGGCAACACCAAAGCAATAAGCAGTCACTAAAGCACTAAAAAGTGAAACCACCAAGTAAATTTCACATTCGATTACACTAGCTCAAACTTGACCCATTCCCAGCACATCGCCATAATCTGGGCTCTTCCTCCCCATGGCATTAAAAATGACTAACCAAGAAGATTCACCAGAAGAAATTGAAGTAGAAGCCACCGAAGTATATGTGGATGAACAGCCCATCGAGCTTTACAAAGTATTAAAGATAGGCAATTTGGTGAATGGCGGCGGCGAAGCTAAAATGGCCATAGCAGAAGGTTATGTTGGGCTTAACGGTGAACTCGAACAGCGTAAACGCAAGAAAGTGTATGCGGATGACATCATCGAGTATAACGGTCAATTTTTATATGTTGTTTGTGATCAGCCTATTACTGAGCCAGAGCCTAAGAGCTCAGCGAAGAAAGGTTCAAACAAGCAGAAAAGCAAGGGCAATAAAGTAAGCAAGCCTAGTCAAAAATCAACAGCTGCTAAACAACCTTCCAAAAAGCAAGCTCAACGAAATGCCAAAACAGGTCGCCACTCAATCAAGTTCTAGTAGCTAAAAGCCCCAAAAATAAGAAGGCAGCCAAAGGCTGCTTTTTAATAAACACAAACATAAAAAAAGCCGCTCAATGAGCGGCTTTTTTACTAAGTAATAAGCTTACTTCTTAGCTTGACGTTCTTTTTCTTCTGCAATTACTGCTTCAGCCACGTTTTGTGGAGTAGCAGCGTAGTGCGAGAATTCCATAGAGAACTGACCACGACCAGAAGTCATAGTACGCAGAGAACCAATGTAACCAAACATTTCTGCTAGTGGTACGTCAGCTTTAATACGTACGCCAGTTACGCCAGCTTCTTGGTCTTTAATCATGCCACGACGACGGTTCAAGTCACCAATAACATCACCAACGTGATCTTCTGGAGAGAATACGTCAACTTTCATGATTGGCTCAAGAAGTTGTGGACCCGCTTTTGGCACAGATTGACGGTAAGCGCCTTTAGCTGCAATTTCAAAAGCAATTGCTGATGAATCCACTGCGTGGAAAGCACCATCGTACAATTCTACTTCCATATCTAGTAATGGGAAGCCAGCAAGTGGACCAGTTTCCATCATCACTTCGAAGCCTTTTTGAACTGCAGGCCAGAATTCTTTAGGTACGTTACCACCAACAACAGTTGAAGAGAACGTGAAACCAGAGTTTGGCTCACCTGGGCGAATTCGGTAATCAATTTTACCGAATTGACCAGAACCACCAGACTGTTTCTTGTGCGTGTAGCTATCTTCAATTGCTTGAGTAATAGTCTCACGGTAAGCAACCTGAGGTTGACCAACAACTAGATCTACACCGTAAGTACGCTTCAAAATATCAACTTTAATATCTAGGTGAAGTTCGCCCATACCTTTAAGGATGGTTTCACCTGAATCTTCGTCAGTTTCAACTTGGAAAGAAGGATCTTCTGCCACCATTTTACCGATAGCAATACCCATTTTCTCAGTTGAACCTTTATCTTTAGGTGCAACAGCAATCGAGATTACTGGCGTTGGGAATACCATAGGCTCTAGGGTACAAGGGTGCTTAGGATCACATAAAGTGTGACCAGTTTGAACGTTCTTCATGCCTACAATAGCAATAATGTCACCGGCTTGAGCAGTAGTTAATTCATTACGCTCATCAGCTTGCATTTCTACCATACGGCCAACACGCTCTGTTTTACCAGTAAACGCATTAAGGATAGTGTCGCCTTTGTTCAACACACCCGAGTAGATACGTACGAAGGTAAGTGCACCAAAGCGGTCATCCATAATTTTGAATGCTAACGCGCGTAGTGGTTCGTCAGCAGAAACAATCGCGTGGTTGCCAGTTTCTTCGCCTTCGTCATCCATAAGAGGTTGAGGATCAACTTCAGTTGGGTTTGGCAAGTAATCAACAACAGCATCAAGTACTAATTGAATACCTTTGTTTTTAAACGCAGAACCACAGTAAGTTGGGAAGAAAGACATATCACGAGTACCTTTACGGATACACGCTTTAAGTTGCTCAATAGTAGGTTCTTCACCTTCCATGTAAGCCATCATTAAGTCTTCGTCTTGCTCAACTGCAGTTTCAACCAACATTTCGCGGTATTCAGCAGCTTTTTCTACCATATCTTCTGGGATATCGGTAATTTCGTAGTTCTCAGGAAGACCTGTGTCATCCCAGATGTAAGCTTTTTCAGTTAGCAGGTCAACAACACCAACGAAGTCTTCTTCGATACCGATAGGCAGAACCATAACTAGTGGGTTAGCAGCTAGTACATCTTGAGTTTGCTTAACTACGCGGTAGAAGTCAGCACCCATACGGTCTAACTTGTTTACGAAGATAATACGAGCAACTTCTGATTCGTTAGCGTAACGCCAGTTAGTTTCTGACTGAGGCTCAACACCACCAGAACCACAGAATACACCGATACCGCCATCAAGTACTTTAAGTGAACGGTAAACTTCAACGGTGAAGTCAACGTGTCCAGGAGTATCAATAACGTTGAAGCGGTGGTCGTTCCAGAAACAGCTTACTGCTGCAGACTGAATAGTAATACCACGCTCAGCTTCCTGTTCCATGAAGTCAGTAGTAGACTCACCGTCATGTACTTCACCAGTTTTGTGGATCTGACCAGTAAGTTTTAGGATACGCTCAGTTGTGGTAGTTTTACCTGCATCAACGTGAGCAAAAATACCAATATTTCTATATTTTGATAAATCAGCCATTGTTCAACTCTAATTCAATTGTTTTTCAAATTCGCGGGGAGTATACCACTACTGTCGCACAAGGCGAGAGGGTGAACTGTATTTGAGCGATTTATTGCGAAATTTCTTTAAAAAAGTGTCTTTAATCAGTCTCAACAACTAGCCGCAAGCCTGTTAACCACGGGTTTTCACTTAAATTAGTATTTTCTGCTCACTCAAGAAAGAAAGTATAACTCCCCTACCCAATAACCAGCATAGTTGGCTTAATCATTAGCGCAACTGGATTATTGCCCTTATTACCGCCACCTTTGTTCGCGGTAACCTAAGCTAGCGTTACTTCTTTTTATCCATCATAGCTTTAAGATCAGCAAACGGATTTGAGGTTGCCACTTCGTGCTTTAAATCACTGCCAGCTTCTACTGTTGAACCGTATTGAGCTGCTTCGGTATATTTCGAATGCTCATGGTCATGGCAGTACAAACACAGTAGCTCCCAATTAGACCCATCGTTTGGGTTATTAGTATGGTCATGGTCGATATGGTGCACCGTTAATTCGCGCAAATTTGAGTAAGGAAATTCACGCGCACATCGTCCACAAACCCACGGGAACAACTTCAACGCTTTCTCGCGGTAGCCTTGTTCAAGGCTAGCGTAATTATTTGGAATATTGGCCATTTTTATCTCCAGCTATTTTTTGCAAAACACTATAACACCAGCACAGCCCAAACGCGTAACTTGCTAGGACTACTAAATCACTGACAGAAATATAATTAAGCGCTTTCCTATTTCCGAGAAATAAACCACACTAAGTTTAGTTGTGCTAAGGGAATAGCCATGGATAAATCCTTAACTCAGATACACTGTAATCGTTGTACATGCTCTACCACCACCGATAAAGTGAATGGCTGGCGGGTGTTTTTGTATAGCGGGCTAGAACTTCCGCTACGCAGAACCTTGGGTTGGTGCAAACAATGTGAAGCGCTAGTAACCGCCGAAGAATTTAGGGATTTAAACCTTATTATTAAGGAAATGGGCGAACTGGTTAGGCAGGTATCAGCCTTAGAGAAAACCTTAAAAACTAACTACTGGCAACGGCTACTTAATCGAAAACTTCGTCGAGTTCGCCGACGCTCCGTAGAAAACTTACTTACCTTAGCTGCAGAACTTGATATTGCCAGACAACGGGCAAATAAAGCGAAATGCGTTTGTTGTGACTCTTTGGATGTTGAAGTTATTGATTCTTCATTGAACATTGTTGAGCAATTTTGGCAACACAATAAACATGATGAAGTTGCAACAGGGTTAACTCACCCTGGTTGCGGCGGCGAGTTTATAGCGCGCTCCAATTCAAAAGTGGCTGGTAAAAATACAACCACCGCTTCATCCGAGCCCCTCCCTGCAGCAAACTCTCATAAGCGAGACCGACAAAGTGTTGCCTAAGGCAACACTTTGTATTTTAACAAGACAGCAATTGATGCACCTGCTTAGCTCGCTCGCCCCAGCTTTCTGAACGCACACTCAATCGTTGAAAAGATGTTCTACGCTGTTGTAAAGCAGATGGCGTTTGCAAACTTTCCTGTAATGCTTGCACCATTTGATAGGCTTCCTCAACCTGTGTCACCATGCCAGCATAAGGTTTAAGCGCAGGAAAAGGCGTGCTTACAATAGGGCGCCCCGCGGCTAAATACTCACGTAACTTTAGGGGATCACAAGAAGCAATCTGCTTACAGCTTTTAAAGGGTAACCAAGATACCTGCCAATGTTGCACATAACGTGGCAGCTCACTATGGGCCACTGCTGGGTACACTTCTATATTGTCTACCAGTTTAAAAGCAGAGATATCGGTTTGCACTTGACCAATAAATACAAAACGCCACTCAGGTAAGGCTTTAGCGACTTTAACGATTAACGGAATATCTAACCAAGCGGCTATGGAACCATAGAAACCAGCAACCGGCCCCCCCTTTAAAATAGACGGTGCTGGGCGCGAAGGGCGCACAAACAAACTGTAGTCTACTCCGTGCGGTAAAATACGGGTTTTCAAAGCTAAACGCGGCTGCTTAGAGAACTTACGTAACAACATATCGCTAGCCACTAGCACGTGGTCAGCCTTTTCAACTAACTGCTTTTCACACTCAGTAACATGTTGGTGGTCTACGCCAGCTAGGGCATTAAAATCATCACCACAGTAATAAATGACCTGCCGCTCGTTTAGGTGGCCTAACATATCCACCGCTGTTGGTAAGGCAATCCAAAGATCAGGATTAGTTAACTTAAGACGCTTAACCTGTTTTTTTACCTGAGCTTTTAACAAGCAGCGGTTAAGCCAGCGAAAAAAACGACTACGTGGAGCGGGCAAGGCTATGGGCGACAATACATGAATATTGGCCGGCTTTTTAGCTGATGCTTTTTCTGTAGAATCTTGAGCAATTGCGTTGGCTTTTGTTGCTCCAAACATCGACTTCATTTTTTCTAGTACTCTTTTAGCATCTCGCAGGCTCAAGCGTGGCCTACGTAAACCAATAGAATTAATCCAAAGAATACGGTGGTTTTTAGCCAGTTCGGTTATCACGTGTTGGCTGCTACTTGGGTGGCGTTGCCAATCTTCACCAAATACTATGAGATCGTGTTTCATGTTATTTCCCCTCAATCGATTTAATGACTTTGGCGGGTACACCTGCGGCCAAAACACCTGCCGGCAAACTTTTAGTCACAACGCTACCAGCGGCAACCACGGTACCTTTACCAATAGTTACCCCAGCCATAACTGATACCCCGGTAGCTAACCAAACGTCGTCTTCAAGAATAACGTCGCCAACCTGCTCATCTAACTCGGGCAAGCCTGCAGCTCGTAGCTCTGCGTTTAAAGGATGACCAGGGTAGCCAGCAATAAAACAGCGCCCAGCTAAGCGTACGTTGTTTCCCAAGATAACTTGCTTGCCAACGGCGATGGTGGTTTGCCAGCCTACATCCACGTTATCGCCAATCTTTAATAACGCGGGCTCAGCTGCACTGCTTCGTCCACTAAAGGTGGTCGCCCCAGAAATTCGGCAGCGATTGCCTAATTCAATATTTAGGCCTTCACTAATAAGTGGCATTCCACCGTATAGATACAAGGCCTGAGAAGGGCCGCTGGTTTTACTTCTAAACAAAGGCGTCCACCACAATATGCGCAGCACACTGCTTAAGGCACTAGATAAACTGGTATGAAGGCGGTAAAGCACCGAGAACAACAATGGCACTTTAGGTAGCTGACATAACCTTAGCGCTTTCAAAAACCTAAATAGATTTTTTGCTACGGCAGAATCACTACTTTTTAGCCAATGCTTCGTATGATGAAAAAACATGCTGCTCATAAAATTCCCCTTTTACAGGTAGGTGTGTTGTCTTAAGTTGTAGATAGCAGCATTTATGCCAACAAACTAAGGTTAATATATTCAATAACTTAAAAGGGAAACAAAGAGCAAATTGCAGTTTGCAATTCGCTCTCTGGCGCTCAAGCATAAGCCTTCTTAAAATGCATTTTGGGCTTTACCAATGGCATTGCCAATAGCAGCAACCAGCTTAAGCCAATGGCCGGTAATAGAGAGGTCCAGATAGAAGCCGCCATAAACGGAACGATTAAAAGCAAACCTAAAGGAGGGAGTAAAGCGCTTAACAGTAAAGCTACTTTATAAGGCAGAGCCTGTAAGCGTAAGCTCAGTAAGGTGAACAGTATAAAGCGCAAAGCAAATACACTGTTGGTGGCTACAATCAGCCCCCAAACACCCCACTTAGGTATAAGTAGGTAATACAAACCTATCGCCATCACCGCAGACAAAGCATTAATCCGCGGCAGCCAAACAGGGCTATTTGGTAGGTAACAACCAATATCGGTTACTGATGTGGCTAGCTTAAAGCCTAGCGCCAATAGCATTAAAGGCAACCATTCAATGCCACCTAAGTATTCTATTGGCAGCACCCACTTAAGCACTATGGGTGCAAACAAAGCGGCAGACAAAATCAATAACATCACCGCGAGCAGCAAACGCTGATGAATCACACTCACTTCATTTACGCCATTGCTTTGTTGTAACACCGTAAACCGGCGTGGTAACCACCAGCTTTCCAATACACCAAATGCCATGGCCGTGGCCTCTACCACTTTAATCATAATGGCGTAATGGGCTAACGTTTCTGCGCCTAACCACTCTGCTAGTAGCAGCCGGTCTAAACCATGCATAATGAATAGCGCGAGCGAAGCGCCAATTAAGCAACGTTGATAACTTAAGGTTAACTTGGCAAGGGCAAGATCTAACTTCAACTTCAACTGTTTGCGGCAAAACCACAAACCAATACTTAAACCTAAAGCATTGGCACAAATGCTAGCAACAATCACCGCATCCATTCCCCAGCCCTGCTGCAAACCAAATAAAGTCATCACGACTTGGCAACTTGCTTGCGCCACAACTAAATAAAAATAACTGTCAGCGCGGCGCTCAATGCGCAGCCACATCATAATAGGCTGCAAAGAAATGGATAAAGCAATAACCGCAGAAACGCCAGCTAACTGGATAAGACTTAACTGAGAGAATACCTCTAGCGGCACTAGGGCTAGTGCTGTTCCTGCCGATACGGCTAGCACCAGTCCGTAACTCAAACTTAATAAAACAGACGACGAAATAAGGTTCGCTTTAGCCACAGCATCTTTACACTCTGGGTAGAAACGTGGCAAAGCCCCTGCACTTATTTCTAGCAGCGAACACAGAGAAAAAATCACTACCAGACTTTCTAACACGCCGTATTCTTGCAAACTCAAATAGCGCGTGGTGACTGGCAGCATCATTAAGCCAATGCCTTTTTGCAGAACCATGAGTAAGCCGTATATACCCATTTCCTGCAGCGACTGGCGAGCTTGCTTAAGCTTATTCCACAGCATAATTGGCTCTCCCCGCTCGAATGCGAATTAACCAAAGTGCCCACTCTCGGCTTTGCCATTTACTAAAGCTGCTTACAAAATAATTATCTAGGGTTTGCGAGTCACTGTTGTTTAGCTGATATTTTTCGATGAGGTGCTGGGTAAAGCGCCAGTAACAGAGTAAATCGAACCAACTCACTTGAGTTCTTAACTGCAAATAAGCATGCCGACAAAGCATTTCCAAACACAGCGGCGCAGCGTTAGGCAACAACTTACTTTGCTCCATGCGCTGCATAAAATCGCCAATAGATGACATACGCGCATACAAACGATGTTTGTCGGCACCAGCGCGTCGACAAATGCCCTGCGGATTATGCCGATAAAAGTAGTAAGCTTGCTCAATATGCACCACGGTATCCGCGAACAATTCGGCCATGTAAGAGAAAATTTCATCTTCAAATAACTCTCCTTGTGGAAATACTATTTGATGCTCATAAATAAACTCTCGACGAAATAGCTTGTTACATACCGAGGTATTCTCGCTAATATTTTGATGGGCATAGCACTCTACCCCCTGGGCAGAAAACTTACTAAAACCACAACTCACCCAATCCGCTTGCTGCCCACTGGCCTCAATAAACAAATGTTGATACATGTTTTCATCTACGTAATCATCACTGTCTAGAAATCCTAGATACTGGCCCTTAGCGTGGCTCATTCCAATGTTTCGTGCTTGTGCTAAGCCCACGTTTTTATCTAGCTTAACAATGCGAATAGCCAAATGGGATTGCTGAGCAAAACGCGTCGCTAGTTGATAAGCCTTATCCGGTGAAGCATCAATCACCACAATAACTTCAAGTGAACTTAGTTGCTGGTTTTCTAGGCTAGTTAAACATTCCCACAAATATTGCTCGGTATTAAACACCGGAACCACCACCGACACACTGACCTGAGAAGCAAATACACTTTCCATTATTTAGCTCCTTCACTACTCAAGCTGGGTGGTAACAGTCCTGCAGAAAACTGTTGTTTGAACTGGCGCGCCTTTACCCAATAACTCAGCAATACAATTTGTGTGGCCGAGCCTCTGAATTTTAAATAACGGCTTACTTTGTAGTCTTGGGGAACAACTGCGCAGCGCTCAAGCAAACGGTACTTGCCCACTAGATGGTCGATAAAACTAAAGAAGCCCAACAAATCAACAGCCGAAATATGATAATAAAGTGCGCTTAAAGCGTGATTAGCTAAACACTGCAGCAGCTCCACCGCATGATCTTCAATAGCGCCCCTGCGCTCCATATCGGCTAAAAACCTTGCCAGCATCAACTGCTTATCATAGAGGTTGAATCGACCGTGGTTATCTCCACGGCACAAGCCTTCTGGGCTCATTCGGTAGTTGTAAAGCACTTGATTAACCTCAGCTACATTCTCGGTGGCAAAGCGTGCGGTATACGCAAAAGGTTCATCTTCAAAAATCACATTGCTATAAAAATTTATTTGCTTGGAAAGTAGATAAACACGACGAAATAGCTTGTTAGTCACAAAGGTATCGTCGTAATACTCTTTAGTAGGAATGTTGTGGTATTCCACACTTGAGGCATGCGTTTCGAAAGAGCGCATTTGGCAACTCACCACGTCGGCATTGGTTGTGAGCGCTTTGCAAAACATCAGTTCAAACATATTTGGCTCTGCATAATCATCACTGTCTACAAAACCAATGTATTCACCCTGCGCCGACTGCATGGCAATGTTGCGAGCCATCGACACACCCACATTTTTTTCCAACACAATTTTGCGAAAGCGCTCTGGATACTGAATACAAAACTCGCCAGCAATCGCTGCGCAGTTGTCTGGAGAGGCATCAATAACTACTATTACCTCAACATGTTCGAGCGTTTGCTTGGCCAGTGAGTTCAAACAACTTGCTAGGTACTGCTCAGATTTATAGACAGGAACAATAATAGATACGTTAAACATGGCGATGCCCTCTTTTGCTATTCTTCGACCCGTTATTTCGAGTTCGAATTCAGGTCATAGCACCACTAGAGCAAAAGCTAGGCCATCCATTATTAGTTATTTAAATTCAATAAGATAAGAGCGATAAAGTTGTAACAAGGAAAGCTTGTTTAGCGGCTTTTGCATTCTGCAATGGGTTGACGAAGTAGTTGAGCAATCGCCACCACTAAGGCAGTAAAAATATAGATAGGCCAAGTGAAGCCTTGAGTAAGAAAGGTGCCCGAAACAATGGTGCCTAACATACCCGCAAACACCCCTTCAGCGCAGGAGAACAAGCCAGCATGTTTGCTCGTGGCATGTTGTGCAAGGGTCTTTAGATTTTGATAGGCGAGCCGACAAACTTTAAATAGCAGCACGCAAAATACAATAAACCCCACAAAACCTGTTTCTGCTAACACCCCAAACCAAGTGCTATGAACGGCATGGTTTTTACCGTCCCAGTGAGATGAGAAGAAATAGTAGTTAGCATAAAAGTTATCAATACCAACCCCGGTAATGGGATTATATAAAGCCATCTTAAAGGCAGCCTGCCACGCATAAATTCGGCCCATTGAAGACTCATCAATTCCCGACTCGGCCGCCCCACCCGAGCTACGCTCCGACACCCCAGCCAGAATAAACAATATCGGCAAAGCCAAGGCGCCGGCGCTAATTAGCAGCGCCTTATTTTCTACTCTTCGCCATGCTAGCACTGCACAAATGGTGGCAATGCCTAACAATCCACCTCGGCTTTGAGTGGCCAAAATGGCCAAGATAATCGCTCCAGCACATACAATGGCCAGCAAACGAGTAAACGAAAAACCTCGCTTTAAGCTAAAAGCTAAGGCAAAACCTAAGGGAAACTGCAAGGTTAAGGCGAGGTCGTTTGGGTCTCCAAGTACCGAACCCATCGAGCGGCCAATGGTTACTCGGGTACCCTCTACCATCTCTATACCGGCGGCGGCATTTTGTAAGGCAACAGTCGCAATCATTAAGCCACAAACAAAAAAGGCAAGGGCTGCTCTCTCAAAATCTTCGGGGCGACGCATTAACCAAGCAATCGCCACAGTCATTAATGCAATCTTGCTAAATACCCCATTAAAATAAGCCATTGCTGTCGGTCTACTACTGGCAAATATCACCCCCACCGCACACAAAGCCACAAACAACATTAAGCAGCTTAATTCTTTACTCCAGTAGATTTGCATTTTGCGAGAAATGAATAAATGCCAAGCCAAACAAGCTAAGGATGCAAGGGCCAATAATTGCGGAATGCGTAAAACATACAAGGCAGGAAAAGCTTCGTGTAAACGAAAAAATGAGAAACAAACAAAGCCAAGCACTACCCAGAACGGTTGTTTCATCACCATTACAACAAGCAAAGGAAGAACGCCTAAGGCTATTGGAATCAAGGGATTAGATAGCTTCAACCAAATTAGAGCTACCAGCGCCACAACCAATAATGACCAAGCTAAAGGCTTAAGTCGCATTCCGCTATGGTCTTGATTTTTTAAGGCTGCTTTCATCTACATTACTCTCTGGCATTCAGCTTGCTTATGTAGCTGTATAAGCAAGCTGAATGCCAGCTACTATCCAGGAGATTGATATGCCTAACGTAGTGAATAGCCAACCCGTATGCAGTGTAGTGATCCCTACTTACAATTGTTTAAGCTACTTAAAACAAGCCTTAGCAAGCGTTGAACAACAAAACGTAGATAAGCTGGAAGTTATTATAGTAGACGACAACTCTAGCGATGGCACCTGGCAATGGCTGCAAAGCCAACAACAAAAAACACCGCATCTACGCAGCATTAAACTCAGCGGCAAAGGCCCGGCAGTGGCGCGCAATATTGCGATTCAGCAAGCTAAAGCACCGCTTATTGCTTTTTTAGATGCCGATGACATTTGGTTAGCAGGCAAACTACAACGCCAAATCGAATTTCATCAAGCAAAGCCTGAATTAAGCTTTAGTTTTACCGATTACCGTCATGTGGGAGAACATGGCGAAGACCTAGGCACTTGCTTCGAGTTTTGGCCAAACTACCAAGGCTTAAGCCAACAACAAAAGGGCTACCAACTTAAAGCCGATGCCGCAGCAAGTTTGTTTGCAGAAAATGTGGTTGGCACCTCTACGGTAATGGCATCTCGGACAGCCTTACTAAAATGCTTCGCTTTTGATGAGCAACTGCCCTCGGCAGAAGATTGGGACTTGTGGCTAAAGTTGGCATTACTAGGCCCTGTTGGCATTAGCAACCATGTTGATTGCGAATACCTAATGCGCGATGGCTCGGAAAGCAGCAAAAGTCAGCTACGCATTAAAGCCATGCACATTATCTATCAGCGCTATGCGCAAGCGGTAAAACAGCAATCACCAAAAGCTTTAGCCCAAGCCAAAGCTCGCATCGCCACCGCAGAAGCGGAGCTATACAATGAACAAAGCCTGCGACTATCAGCAATATTCTCAAGAGTTCAGGCTCTTTACTATTCCCCAAATCGCCGACGCGTTATAGAAACCTTAGCGGACACCCGTAATTTGTTATTGCTGAGATAGCAGCAAGATTAATGGAGTCTGACAACACGTAGCTCAAACCTAAGCTAACAAAACACCCCCAATTGGGGTAACTGCTGGGTCTGAGCTACCACACCAGAATAACTGTGAGAGAAGCCCTCAAACTTTGACCCTTTTACTCTTATTGCCCCCTTTTATTACAAAAAGCAGCCCTCAAAATACTTACCCGCGTATCAAATAACCATGAGCAAAACACCAATAAGCGATGCGTTTGGCATTGAACAATGCCGTGATTTTAGGTATGCGATAAAGGTGCTAAAGCGAGAAAATGTTTAAAGTGACTCTGACACCTATTATCTATTTGTCACGTTTTTAAGCACATTGTCATCACTTTGACATTATCGTGTCTACAATTATTGTAAATTTAAGGTTAACAGCCATATCGGTAATTCGCCTTAGTCTAAATGAATCGTACATTTTCGTTTTAATTTATCCATGAGTTAACCACTAGCGGTTTTGATTGAAAGCAGTGTTGAAAAATCAAGAAAAATGAAAGGAAAGTAGCAATGAAGTCATTAATAAAGCTATGCAGTATGCTCTTGTTAAGTGTCGGGCTAGGCGCTAATGCTGTGGCAGCAGAGGAAGCAACTAGCGAGTTTGACATCGTCATCAATCATGGCCGCGTCATGGATCCTGAAACCCAGTTTGATCAGATTGCGAATGTGGGAGTTAAGGATGGCAAGATAGTCGCGATCACTCAAGATATAATTAGCGGTAAAGAAACAATCGATGCAAAAGGGCTGGTTGTTGCACCAGGCTTTATCGATACTCATACTCACGTCATACATCCGAGCATAGCGAGACTCTATCTCCGTGATGGGCGAACTTCGGTCATGGATCTAGAAATAGGCGTTTACGGGCCAAAAATTGATGCATTTTATAAACAGCATGAAGGGAAATCGCCATTGAACTATGGTGCGTCGGTATCCCATGAATTCTCTCGTTCAGCTGTGCTTGACGGCTTCAACGATTGGCAATTGTATCATACCCCTGACGCAATTCGCAGTCGTGCTTTCGGCTCGGCTTGGTCAAAAGTGAAGCCAGATCAAGCTCAGACAAATCAAATTCTTTCGACAACAGACGAAGGTTTGCGCCAAGGTGGGATAGGTATTGGTTCCACATTAGGTTATATGCGTGACGGTGTCAGTGCTCGTGAAGTATTCGAAATGCAAAAGTTGGCCGGTCTATATGGTCGACCAATCGCAATGCATTTTAGAGGAACACCGGGAAATGAGGTGACAGAAGTTAACGGTATCCAAGAAATGTTGGCAAATGCTGCGGCCTTGGGTGCGCCTGCAATTGCTTGCCATTTCAATAACCATGGTTATAACTTGGTACATGAAATCATGGTTAAAATGCGTGAGCAAGGCCACAATGTGTGGGGAGAATTATATCCCTATGAAGCAGGGAGTACGACCTTGAATGCGGTATTCCTTGAGCCTGAAGTTTGGGTTGACGAATTAGGCTACAAGTATGAAGAAACGGTAATGGATATTAAAACAGGTGAGTTTTATACCGAACAAAGTCGAGCAGAAATGCTAAAAAAAGAGCCTACCCGTTTGGTCGTTATTTTTAAAATGCCAAGCAGTGCAATTATAGACTGGTTAAGAATGCCCGGCGTTGCGCTTGCCTCTGATGGCGGCTCAATACCTAAACCAGGTGCTGGCATTGATCTTCCTTTTGAGGAATTGAACAATATGCATCCACGAGGTGCTGGAACATATGCCCGAGCTTTACGCATAGCGCGAGAAAACAACATTCCGCTAATGCAAGTCGTCGCAATGTCTAGCTACAATACGGCGCTTCCTATGAGCAAAATGGGCTTTGAATTCATGCAACTTCGCGGCAGAATGCAAGAAGGTATGATTGCAGATATCACCATGTTTGATCCTGAGACGGTGCAAGATAACGCAACTTATGAGACAGGCACTATTCCGTCGTCGGGCATTCCTCATGTAATTATTAACGGCGTAATCGTTATGCGAGATTCAGAGTATGTCAGCGGTGCTTATCCTGGCCAGCCAATACGTTTTAAGGTTGAAGAGGAAGGTCGTTTTCAGCCATTATCCGAAGAGAGTTGGAAGGAAGAGTTTCAAGTTGATGTGGTGGATTTCAGCGGTGCAGCACTGACTGTAGACTTGCACGATAAAGAAGTGCATCTGCACTAATACACAAATGGTTATTAATGTAAGTGCCGGTTCTTGAAGACAAGAATCGGCATTTTTGTTAAGTCAGTGAATACACATGAATAACTATTTTTCCGGTTAGCCCCCTGCCGATAGCACTTGTTTAAAGTAAGCAGTATTTAATGCCGCGATATTTTGCTTAGGTCTGATACTGTCCTTTTACTCGTTTCTTGCCTCAGCAGGTTTAGCGCTATATGGCGGATAATCGCCAAAAGCTCTGCGGCGTTCTCTCGGTAGATTTGACAATTGTCTTCGCAAAACGCTCTATCAAGCACCCAGTGAAGGCTGTTTTCGATACCCCGATAACGTGAACGGACAATTTATTTAGACAGTACAATTTGTTATCACCACTCCCCGCCATTTAATAAAAAACGCATACGAGACCGACCTTTAAAAAATACTTTTTACTCATTAAACCAACTGATTATACACTTTTTCAAACTGCGGGATAATCGCTTCTGGCGAGTAACGCTCGATAATAGTTTGCCTAGCCTGCTTAGCAAGCTGATGCTGAAAATTAGCATTTTGTTGCCAGCATTTAATGACTTCACACCACTGCTCAACTTCAAAGCCTTCTAGTATAAAACCATTTTGTTGGTGTTTGATGAGTTCACTAAGCGCCCCAACATTACTGGCGATAACCGGGATCCCTCTGCTCATGGCCTCTAAAGCCGCCAGCGGCAAGCCCTCATTTCGTGAAGGCATACACAGTAAATCTAGCTCCTTCCAGCAAGTATCCATGCTGTTTTGTTTGCCGCGTAAGTTTAGGTTTCTTAAGTTTCTGTGTTCATCATTTGGCAATAAAGCCCCCTCACCAAACACCACAAAGTTGAGCTCAGGCATGGCCTTAGCCAATTGGTAAAAACGATCAGGCCCCTTTACTTCTGTTAGCCGACCAACAAAACCAATGGTTAGACGGCGCTTATATCGCCGCGACTTTAAGGTCGATACAAACGGGGGGACTTGCACGAAGTTGTTCACTATCTTGCTAGATGCTGCAACACGCTTGGCTATATCTCTACTAACAGCAATTCTGGCCTGCGATAAACATGCGGTATACCGGTCTAGCCAGTCGTAGCAGGCTAAACGCCCTTGGCTAATTTCACCTGCATGATAGCTAGAAACCAACTTGATAGGCTTAATACAGCGTAACACGCGCCCTACTAAACTTGCTTTGTAACCATGGCTGTGTACCAGTCTTGGAGAGAAGCCATTCACCGCATGCAACAAACTAGCTATCGCGCCGTCGAGTATTAACCAAGGCACTTGAGCTTGCTCTAACTGACTAAGCATAGGATGAGGCTTGATATAAGCCTTCCAAAACACAACACATACAGCATGGCCTCGTTGCTGAAGCGCTAAGGCCAAATTGAACACGTGGCTCTCTATACCGCCCACTGTTTGGCTGTCGATAAACAACCAAACAGAATACGCTTGAGGAACCATCTCACCATGATGATATGCCTGCATCGCATTGACCTCTTAAAACGAAAAGCTCGGTGAGGTAACACCTAACTCTGCCAAACTTAACTCTTGATGAACTCGAGTCACGTTGCCAGACGATAGCTGCCAAACCTCAGCCACTAAAGTGCTGGCATGAGCTGGTAAGGTTATATCTAGCGCCATTTGTGATTGGCTAATTTGACCACGCCATACACAAGAACTGTACGCTATGCTTTGCTGCTCCATGTCTTTCCATTGGGTACAAATATTTAAGTGAGCTCGTTCGTCTCCCTGCATTGGATAAGACACCTGCAACTCTATATCTTGCTGATTACTAAAAATAAAACTCTCTGCAACCTGTACGTCTTCTAAGCTGGTTGCAACAGGGGTTGGCTCAGGAGCGGGCTCAGGTAGGGTTTCTACCGGCGTAGTAGGTTGCGGGCTAGGCTCTTCGCTTTCTACTGCATCCACAATTTCTACAGCACCACTACCGCCGCCTCCCCCCCCACAGGCCACTAACAAGCTGCTGCTTAACACCAATAGCCCACTACTTAAAATACGGTTTACATTGATTAACTTGTTCATGGTCTTACTCCTGATCTTGATAAATAAGTTCGCTGCGGGCATTTTCCAGCAAGTACCAGTCACTGGCTTGTTGACCTTCACTTTGGGCGTATTCAATAAAGTTGGGGTAGGCATCGCTTACTTTGATTCGCTCAAATGGATACTGCCAGTTGTAAGGCACAATGATTGCCCAAGGCAGGCCGTTGCCAGTTTGGTAGTAGGAATTAGCCGCTGGGTTGGACACATCATCCATGCTTCCCCACAAGGTATCGTCAGCTTGCGAGCTTGGGCTTTGATTTTTAGCGTGGATCTCTAAGCCACGGCCTGGTGAGTTTGCAAAATAAGGGTTACGCGCTTGATCGGTTGCGTAGATAAATGGGTCAAACGGTGCGCTAGGTAAACTACTGGCCGCGACACCTTCAAGCATTGGTAACAATACTTTAAAGTGAAGTTGACCTTCGCCACGACAATCGCTTTGCGTTTTGTAAAAGTCACACTGGTTTTGATTATTAATATAATCGCGCACGTTACTGGCAATGATCGCGGTAATATCGCTAGTGTTTGCATCCAGAACCGGACTATCCAATAGCTGTCCATTTATTTCATATCGAATGGCTGCAACATCCACCAACGATTTATCAAGCCCTGGAATACGGATCGCAAAGCCATTATGAAAACTTGCGCCAACCGCTCTTACTTCACCTTGCAGCTCTACCCTTGCAACGTCGCCATCAGCAAAACTTAATACCTTAGTTTGCAGGTTTACCACTAGGTCGTTAAGGTCGTAGTCGCCTTCTGCTGGCCAATTATCTTCAAAGGCAACCGTGGCGTAGCCATCAGCACTTGGGTAATAACTAACCTGAGTGGCCGAGTCGCCCACGTAGATTTGCATGTCTTCCACTTCACCATCTGGTGCGCCACCCGTGGCGGCATTACCACCCGCCGAGCTAATCCGAAAACGTGCCCAGCGGTCACCACTTTCGTAGCCCTCAGGCACACTCACTAAAAGAGATTGCACACCACTTACAACAGCTTTATCAGTTAACACTTGCTCTTCTGGGTCAAAGTATCCGCTGCCATTCAAATCGATCCAGGCGCTTAAATAGCCGTCTGCAGAGCTGTCTACCTGCACTACAAAATCTAGGCCTACTTGCACATTGGTTACAAATGCAATGCCGTCTTCATCGTCCAATAAACGAGAGCTGTCATCACTCTTTGGATACACATAAGCATCGGCTTCGCCGTCTACATAGGTGCCTAAGTGAATTCCGCCATCCACTAGCTGGTGGCGCGCGCCATTATTGGCTAAAGAAGTACCAAAGCTATCTGGAGCGTCACCAAAGTCGATATTGGCTTCGTCTTCGGCAACAATCGGGGCGATTGCGCATCGGGCGCCATCGTTATTACCCGATGCCGGTCCTTGTGCGTAAAACTGAGCTTGTGGGTTACTTTCTGAAACATCAATTTTGAATACTGAGCCATCGCTGTTGCGGCTAATATATAGGTTGCCATCAACATCAAAGTAAACCGCGCCAAAGGTGCCAGTTTGACCAACATTTGCGAGGTTTTGGCTATTTCCGTTGCTAGCGTCAATGCTCCATAAGTTTCCGTTGTTATCAACGCTGTAAAGCATGTTGTTATCGGGATGGAAGGCCATATCAAAAATGCGCAAGTTTAAGGCACTACCATCAATTACTCGCTGCATTTGTAGGTAGTCACTATCAGTTTCATCTAGCGACACACGGTATAAACCGCGCGATGAACCGCTGCGATAGAGGTAATGAGCATTGTGGCTAACGGCTACATCGCCCACGTAAAAACTCACATTACTGTCAATGCCATTCCAATCTAGATTAAGTGGCTCAATTTGGTAGTCATCACCAATTCTTGCCAGGGTGCCATGCTGGTAACTCCAAGCATAAAGGTAATCGTCATGGAGGTTAAAACCCAAAGCGTTGAGTTTACCGGTAGTGCCCATATCATCGGCCAAGGTTTGGTAAAAGCCTGTGGCCAAGTTAACACCGAACAGTTGCGCCACATTTTGCTGAACCAAAAAAGCTTGTGTAGGGCAACTTGAGAACGCAGCACCATAAGTGCTCAATGGCGAGCAAAGCATGGCAAAAGCGAGAGGTTTCCAAAGTTTCATATTCAATCCTATCGTTTACTTTGTGAGGCTAGTAATTGCTTATTAGCAAGAGCTAAGCCAGATCTGTAACGACATGATTTATATGAATTTAATTGCGAATATCCCATTGAATAGAATGACACTTTTGCATCTTGCAAATCAGTTAGAATAGCTGAAGAACTAAAGCTATCTAACTCCCTAGCAACCAAACCGCGTTTTCAACATCTATTCCCTTGGCAAACCCTCCTGTTTCCTGTCTGCTAGCGAGTTTCTTTAAAGCATAAACGGATGCATATAAACACTCTATTTCAGACTCTGGTAATGCAAAAGGAGGACCGGAATATTGGCTTTGTTCGTAGTTGTAGGTAACCACTAGTTGCGGTGCATTGTTGGTGATAGTTGGTAGCATTTGAGCGTAGCGCGTGCGAATGTTTTCGGGTAAAGCCACTAAAGCACCACGATCATAAATTGCGTCCACTTCGCCTAATAACTCACTGTTTAGACTAAAGATATTAGCGACAAAAATATCTATATTTGCGCTCGTGTAATGTAGGCCGTCAGCTAAGCTCTCTACATTTGGGCTCTAGGTTTAACTCTGCAAAAAGCTGCTTTATGGCATGCTCACTAAGCTCTACGCCAACTACTTTCATCCCCTTGTCTAACAACCAGGCGATATCTCGCGTTTTCCCACACAAAGGGACAAACACTCGCGCACCTGCTGCTAGTTTAAGAACATTAAAGTAATCATATAAAAAGCGGTTCACCTCTCCTTCATGAAAACCGATTTCGTCTTTTTCCCATTTTTGATGCCAAAATTGTTCGTGCACGTTTACCCCCTAAAATCTTTCTAATCTGCAAAAAGCGTTGTGCTAAGCAAGCTTATCCACTAGTTTACAAGTTAAAGTCGACTTTAAGTCAAGAGTAAAAAAGATGGATATAGCAGAAGTAGTAAAAGCCTCGGGGCTTAGCGCTTCAACACTGCGCTACTATGAACAACAAGGCTTGATTAAATCTAGTTCAAGAAAAGGATTGCGACGTCAGTTTAGTAAGAAGGTAGTGGAACAGCTGGCCTTTATTAGCTTAGCCAGCCAAGCTGGATTTTCGTTACTTGAAATAAAGCCCATGCTCACATCAAATGGAGCGCAAGTAGAACGAGCTAAGCTAAATGCCAAAGCCGATGAATTAGACAAAACGATCAAAGCTCTCACTACTATGCGTGATGGCTTAAGACACAGTGCAAAATGCAAAGCAGCCAATCATTTCGAATGCCCTACCTTTCGCCGTTTACTTAACATCGCCAGTAAAAAATCGAGCAAATCTAATAACAAACTCAAACAAGCCTAAAGTAAAAAGCCCTGCTAAGCAGGCAATGCCGTTCACTTAAGGTGAACGGCATTTTTGTTTCTAGCGTATCGCTGCGGCCTGGGCTTAACGCACCTTGGAAAGGTTCGTTCTCGCCTTGGCGGAAGAATGAGGCTTTCTGCCATCCCATAAAAATGCTTGAGCTGCCGAGGAATTGCCCCTGGGCTGGAATAAGGCAGTCCTACCAATAACCTCATGACATGCGCTAACGCGCCATTGAAACTCAGCTGGTAAGGCAAGTAGCTCCCTTTCAACACAAAGCACATTTCAACCATTTGATACCGTATCAAATTATAGCTCAGCAAAATGCCCCATAGCTCTTGGCGCACCAGCTCCGGTTTACGGCTTCTGAGTGTCAAACGCCTTCCCAACATAAACTGTTTTTGCTCTCGGTATCCCAGTTCGATTTCCCAACGGTGTCCATACAATGAACCAATATCTGCTGCGGGAAAGCGCATCGGGTCAATCATGGAGGTGAGTACCTCAAATGTCTTGCCATTGATTTTGCGGGTCACGAGACGAGCTGTCATCGTTTCGGATAGTTCTGGCCATAACTTACGCGCTCTAGGATTACTAGTAAGGGTGACAAGTTTATCGTTACGCCCAAGGCTTCTCAGCACGGTATATTGAGTGTTTTTCTTTAATGGCAGAAGCCAGTGGCGCTCTGTTCCTGCACTCTACCAAGCATGCAGTAGCCCCATCGAATAAAAGCCACGGTCGAACATCGTTAGGCTATGGTCTGGCGTATCTTTAATCAGCTTTTCGGCTAACACCATTTCGTTGACGTTGTAGTCGTCGAAAGCACTGGCGGTGATGAGATGTGTGCTTAACTCCATCTGACACACCATGCGCACTTGTGGGTATTGTGTGCCTTTAGGTCGAGAAAATGCATCGCTGTTCTCTTTAGAATCATCAGTACGCCAAGTGACACCATCAACACCGAGTAATGTTAAACCATTCCAGTGAGCGAAGTTGGCTTGTTGGCACCAGCGCTTTGACATGAGTTGAAAGACATCGTGTATCGCTTGTTCGCCTAGCTGTTTACGCCGTTGCGTGAGTGCACTTGGCGCAACGAAAGGCTTACCTTCACGGTCAACAATATCGAGCTGATTCACGATATTGGCTATCGATTTGTCATTATAAAGCGCCATTCCAACAAGCAACCAGACCAGTGACTCAAGCGACAGTTTGCGCTTTCTCAGCGTAACCGTATCGGACAAAGCATAGGCTTCATTAATGAGCTCAAGGGGTAACAAATCAGCCAGTGTTTCAATTTGATTGGGCTTCCAGTCATTGATGATGTTGAGTGCTTGTGAGACGTCCATAAACGAAAAAATCCGATGCCATTAATAACATCGGATTTTGCTATACCTAGAAAGATCGTCAATGGTTCTGTCTTAACTGATCGGCATTACTGCTAAGCAGGGCCTTTTTGTATCTTGATGAATGCAGACCTAGCTAGCTTCGGCTTCTTCCCATGATTGCTTTTTGCGATAAATAGTAGAAGGACTTACATCCAGCAATTCAGCAGCTTTAGGAATATTACCATCGCAATGGTCTATCGCATGTTCGATGGCTTCTTTCTCAGTAATCCACAGCGGTTGAATTTGATATTGGCTAGCGCCGTTTAAGCCAGTATCACTTTGTTCCTCAGTAACGACTTCTTCTGAGTGTCGACCATCTTTACCAATCGCACCTTCTGGAACCAATTGGTTTATCGGAGGTGGTAACTGGCTAGCGAGCACTTCCTTGCCATCGTGTAATACACAAATATTGCGAATAACATTTTGCAACTGACGCACATTCCCCGGCCAATCATAATTACTCATTACCGTGGCGGTTAAACTTGAGAAGCGGCGAAATTGCTTACCCTCTTCCTTGGCGTAACGACGCAGAAACTTTTGCGCAATACCGGGAACATCTAATCCCCTTTCACGCAATGGCGGCAAATGAATTGGCACTACATACAAGCGATAATAAAGATCTTCTCTAAATCGGCCAGCTTGCACCTCTTCCCAGGGGTCGCGGTTGGTGGCACACAAAAACCTAACATCCACTTGTTCTTCTTGGCTGCCACCCACTTTTTGAAAACGGCCTGTTTGCACAAAGCGCAGTAGCTTAGTTTGTAGCTCCATGTCCATTTCACCTATCTCATCAAGAAACAAGGTTCCACCATGAGCTTGTGAAGCCGCACCAGCACGCATCGACGAGGCGCCGGTAAATGCGCCTTTAACATGACCAAAAATCTCGCTCTCCATAAGATCTTTAGGAATAGCACCACAGTTAATTGCCACAAATGGTTTGTCGGCACGGGTACCTTGCTTATGAATGGCTTCGGCACATACTTCCTTGCCGGTACCACTTTCACCGGTGATAAACACTGTGGCTTTACTTGGTGCCACCGCTTCAATCATGCGATATACATTTTGCATGGCTAGGCTGCTGCCAATAAAGCCATGGAAGCTATCGCGTCCTGCATCCGCTTGGTAGTTTTCGACTAAAGATTTTAGCTTGTGAAGGTTAAGTGCATTGTTTACCGTGACTTTTAAACGGCTGGCATCAAAAGGTTTTTCAATAAAATCCACCACCCCCAAACGCATCGAGTCAACAGCAATATCTACCGAGCCATAAGCAGTAATAATAATCACCGAGGTGGGTAAACTACGTTCTACCATCCACTCCAATACTTGCATCCCGCCCATATCTGGCAGGTTTAAATCCAATAACATCACTTGCGGAGATTGTTTAGACAAGAACTCAATCGCGGCACCACCGGTGGCAACGCGCGCTAATTTTAAATTTTCTTTGCTTAAATAAGCCTGATAGGTGGCGGCAAGCGTTTCGCTGTCTTCGACCAATAATACGGAGGCTGTTAACTCACTTCCCATAGCTTCTCCTTAAGCGCACACTGTTTTTTCAAACTGTTTAATGGCGTTAATTGTTTGCTCTACAACATGATCTAACTGCGGCACAGTATTAGCCAATGCTTCTGCATCCGATGCTTTACCAGCTATTTCTATCGCAAGTGCGAGTTGCCTCAAACGCTCTCCACCAAACGTGGCTACATTACCTTTTAAGGTATGCGCAGCTAATGCTACGTCGTCAAACAGCTGTTCTTCAAAGGCTTGTTTAATGGTTACCCTCTGCTGCTCAGTTTCTTGATACAACAAAGAAAGCATCAACGGCAGTGCCTCTGTTCCGGCATCTTTTACCAACTGCTCGAGCACTTTTTTATCAACCAACACACTTAAGTCTTGTTCTAGCACCGCTGCTGTTTTTGTCTCTGAAACAACATGCAAGTTCGCCTTAGGTTTGTCAGCATGAGCACTAACTGTTGTTTGCTCTGGTATCGTTGATATAAGTGGCTCACTGAGCTGCGAGCGAATTGGTGCTTCGCTACACCACTGAACCAGTTTAGCCCTTAACAAGGGGATGTCGATAGGCTTAGTGATAAAATCGTTCATACCTGCAGAAAAACAGGCTTGTTTATCTTCGGCAAAGGCATTGGCTGTCATCGCCAAAATCGGGGTTTGTTGGTTGGGCCCACTGGCTGCTCGAATCGCTCGGGTTGCAGCTAAGCCATCCATTACGGGCATTGCCATATCCATAAGAATCACGTCGTATTCATTGTGCTCGCAAAGCTCAACAGCTATTTGACCATTTTCAGCGCAACTTAACTCTTTAACAAAATCTTTAAGCACTTGGGTCACCACCGCACGATTCATTGCGCTGTCTTCCACCAACAAAACTCGGGCATCGCTTGCTGCAGATTGTTCAGGCTCTTTTGGCTCTGGATTTTCGTCTAACTGGATAACAGGAGCATGACGCCCCCTAAAAGGCAGGTTCACAGTAAATGTGGTGCCGCGCCCTACTTCACTTTCTACGCTCACCTCTCCGCCCATCTTCTCAACTAATTGGCGGGTGATTGCTAAGCCTAATCCAGTACCGGAGTAACGCTTAGTAGCGCCGCTATCTACTTGGTAAAACTCTTCAAACAAACGCTCTTTGTCTTCTTTACTAATGCCAATACCAGTATCACTAACTGTAAGCTCTATACCATAAGGTTGGATGACTTTTAAGCCTAGGGTTACACCGCCTTTAGAGGTAAATTTAACCGCGTTTCCCATTAGGTTAAATACAATTTGCCTAAAGCGCAGTGGCTCACCAAAGTACTCAGGCATGATCTCTGGGTCTACAATTAATTCAAACTTTAAGGCTTTTTGCTGTGCGGAGGTACTAAACAACTTAACGATACTTTCTAAGGTATCGGTGGCCGAGAACCACTCGTTATTAAATTCCAGCTGTCCAGCCTCAATTTTAGAAAAATCTAATACGTTGTTTACCAAGGCCATTAACGTATGACCGGCCTCATTACCGGTATCTACAAAGCTTTGTTGTTCTAAACTCAAATCGGTTTCTTTGAGTATTTGATACATATTAATAATAGCATTTAGCGGGGTGCGGATCTCGTGACTCATACTGGCTAAAAAACGGCTTTTAGCTAAGCTTGCGGCTTCGGCATCATGCTTGGCTCGCTCTAGCGATTGCTCTGTCGCTTTTTGTTCGCTCAAATCAGTGAAGTGGGCCACATAGTGGCTGATCTCATTTTCTGAGTTTTTTACCGACGAAATACTTAACCACTCGGGTAAGCGCTCGCCATTTTTGCGGTGATTAACAATCTCGCCCGACCACACACCATCTTGTTTTAAGTGTTGCCACATATTGTCGAAAAACGCTTTATCGTGCTCTCCTGAGCTTAATATTGAAGGCGTTTGGCCTATTGCTTCCTCAGCGCTATAACCAGTAATACGAGTAAACGCCTGATTAACCCTTACAATCTCTGCGTGTTGGTTAGTAATAAAAATAGCTTCGTTAGCATCAAAGGCTTCGGCGGCTAATTGTAGCTCTTGCTCGGTACGTTTCTTATCAGAAATATCACGCATAAACGCGGTAAATACAGTGTCATCCCCCACTTCTACCGAGGTAATGGTCAGCTCCGATAAAAACTCATGACCTTGTTTATGCAAGGCAGGTAATTCTAAACGCTGGCCTAGTACTGGCGCTTCTCCAGTTTTCCGAAAATGCTTTAAACCTTGACGATGCGCCTCACGAAATGCTTCGGGAACCACAAAACTCGCCAAATCTTTTCCAACAATTTCTTCACGCGTATAGCCAAACATTTTTTCAGCGCTTTGGCTGAACTCTAGTACATGACCATGCCGGTCAGTAGTTATAACGGCATCCATTGCAGAAGCGATAGTGGCCTTTAAAATGGATTGGTTTTGTTTAAGTTCTAAGGCTAACCTTTCTTGTTTTTCTATACTTTGCTTAAACTCTTTGTGAGATTTCTCTAGGGCAGCAGACATAGTGTTAAACGCGTTAGACACCTCAGATATTTCGTCTTTGCCTTTAACTTGAAGCTGAATGCCCGGCCCTACTTGGGTTATGGTTTTGGCCGCATCTCTTAAATCCCCCAATTGCCGCGTGAGGTATGAACCAAGCAAAAACGAAAATAAGGCCACTAAGCTTATTTCTAATAAGGCGATGCTTACCCCAAAAGAGCTCGCTTCAGAAATAAGCCCATGTAAGCCATGGTCATAAATACCAATTTCTATGTTTCCGTATATTCGCCCACCGATCTCAACGACATTTTCGGTAACAAATACGCTGTGTTCATGGTCTCCTAAGTCGGGGTTATCTCTAGGGTTAGATAAGGGGTCTACACCTGCCTTTGATAACAAACGATCGTTTTGGTCTTTGATGATGACGTAGGCAATGTCTTTTTGTGCGGAGAATTCGCTGGTAAGGCTATCGAGGGTGGCTAAATCGGTGGTGATAATGGCGTTTTTAGTGGTAGAGGCAAACAGAGAGGACATCATTCTGCTGTGCTGCTCTACTTGCAATTCGTTAGAGTCATACAACCAGCCAATGCTGCTATACACCAACACGCCTAACAGTACGGCCTCAATTAAAGCGACGCCCAGAACTGTTTTTGCCTTAAAGCTAAATGTCATCGCGTCGTTTCATCCTTGTTGCTAAGGTCTATTAGTAGTGAGTATCGCCTATCCCAAGCTCTCTCACATCATCCCACTCGGCATCATTTGCGGCAACAAAACCTTTCATATTTAAGGCTTTAAGTAAGCTTTGTTGCGCTTCATCTTGCCCCATACTAAGAAACGCTTGCTGCACAGCGGCTAACACTGGCGCTTCCACATTAGGGTGTGCCGCGATGGCATGAGGGGTAAAGCCTGGCGACTCCCACAGTATGCGTAATTGGTCCTTAACCGTGCTGCTTTGAAAAGTGCGCGGAATACCACCACCAGCAGGGTATAAACCCGCAGCCACAGCCCGATAAACCGAGTCATGCGACCCAACATAAAACGGATTAAAATCAATTTCTTGTTGAGTTAAGTAACCTCTAAGAACCACACTAGCGGCAAACGCATTGGGTGCAGGAAAAGCCATTGATTGAGCATCCAAGTCTCGCACATTATTGATAGTAGTATCAGATTCTTTACTTACCACAATAATACCACTAAGTTTTTTATCTTTTGATTTTGCGAAAGCTTGGTAACCAGGTTGCTCTGAATACACCTGATAATGGTAAGGGTTCATATAGGCAAAATCGTATTGCCCTTGGGCTAAACGCTTTTCAAATTCGGCAATACTGGGTGCAGTTTTAAACTCTAAGAGATAACCACTATGTTGGCTAACGGCCTCCAAAAGCGGACTCCATTGCAGAGCCAAACGGGTAGCAGATTGCTGCGGCACAATGCCAAAGGTATAAGTTTTTGCCTCAGCCTTTGACATAAGAGCGGCAAAAATCACCAGCAATAAACACACTAACAACACCGTAACTTTAATTTGCATACGGCGTTTGGCTTTATATTGCTTGTTTTTTAGCTCAAACAATTCTTGTTGCTGTTTACTCAATGGAACGCGACTTCCTTTCGCCGTTTGTATTATGAAAAACATATCATATCCTTATTGAAAGTAGTTGAGAGTTAACGAGAATTCTGTGCAGATACCCCTTGAAACGAGGAAACATGTCGGTAATTCGTGAAGTTTCTCTCAATAACTCATTTTTTAAACTTGGATTAAAGCGATCGTTCATCACAACCCCAAGTAGGCGAATATCTTCATGGCTAAGATCGTTAATGGCCGTTTCAAAAGCAGGCCGAGAAGTAACACCAGCCATCATGGTGATAATACTGGCGTCACACGCCGATAAAGCACGAGCGGCATGAAGGTTGCCGCTATTAGTTTGGTTAATCGCCGAGGTGTCGAACAACACCAGCTGATAGCTTTGCTTCCATTGCTCTACCCATTGCTCAATAGCACCTGGTTCTCTTAGCTGCACCAAGCTCACTTTGTCCATTGGCACTGGCAAGTAATCAACGCCAGACTGTTGGTCTTTAATCACCCCAAGCACTTTGCCGCGATCCCAGCCTAAATCGAACACTGGCACATCAAAATGGCGGGGGTGATGCAGGTTAAAATCCACCACTAGTACGCTTCGACCAGCCCCAGCGGCGCGGCGTGCAATGGCATCAACCAAGGTAGACACGCCCTCTTCTGGCTGGCTGGCACTTACACCAATGCAAGAATGCTGTTTCACCGGTAAGCGTTGATACACTCGCTCTAGTTCTTGATAAGTTGACGGTAAGCTAATCATATAAAACTCCAGTAATCGGCTAATTCAGTGATGCAAAGGCTTATAGAAAACCTAACAGCGCGCTAATAGTGACAATGCGGAACACATCTTCCATGCCTTGACGAGCCTTATGCCAGCCGCTTTCTTCACGTGATGGAATGTACACGGTGTCGCCAGCACGAATCACAGGCAACATGCCAAAATCACCGGTTTTAGAGAACTCAAGTAAGTTGAAGGTACGCGCTTGGTCTTTACAGCAAGACAGGTTTACCACGGTGATTTTCTCGGGGAAGCCATCGCTATCAACCCCACCGGCTTCGGCTAACAAGTCTAATAGCGTCATGTCATCGTTAAAGCGGTAACGACCAGGTTTGTTCACCGAGCCAAGTACACGCACGGTGCGCTCTTTTTTCTCCGACAACCAGTTACGGTCTTTTTCAGGAATGTAGATAGAATCACCAGGTACCACGTTTGGCAGTAAGGACTCATCACCGGTTTCAAAGTACATCGCTAAATCTAATTTAGACACGCGAGAGTGTTTGCCATTGCGATGACTAATTCGCACATTGCTAATGTCGGCTTGCTCCGCTGGGCCATCGGCCGCAGCCAAAATGTCTAGGAAGTGCATGCTAGGGTCAAAACGGTAGCGACCAGGTGCAACGACTTGACCAAATACGTAGATAGAATCTTCAGAGCGCTGACGCACCCACTGCGATTTGTTGTCGCTTGGGTCATCTGGCAATTGCGGCACCATAATAGTAGTTCCCGCTACTATGCGTGGCATGCTGTTATTGCTAATTTCACCGTTTAGGTAGGCGTTAAGGTCAAAGTTAACCGAACGAGTATTGCCATTTGAATCGCTAAACAATACGGTAATTTTAGCCATATCGGCATTCGGTTTCGGGCCACCTGCATGTGCCAACAAATCCATAAGGTTCATCTCGTTGGCCCATTCAAAACGACCAGGACGATTAACTTCACCCATCACCTTCACTGCGCGATTAGGCGATACTTTAGTCCACGACTTTTCATTTAAATCGGTTTTCTCTGGGATAAAAATCGCATCGCCAGCGGCTATTTCGGGTAACTGAGAAATTCGTCCTTCGGTAAACGATTGCAAGTCAAAACGCTCTACCGAACCATTACTACGAATCACACGAATTTGGCGAGTTTCAGCAAAACGGGTTGGGCCACCAGAGTTAGCTAGCACATCTAAAAAGCCAGCAGATTTATTACCTTCGTAAGCACCGGGCTTAAATACTTCACCCATTACATACACGGTGTTTGCGCCCGCTTTAATCTCTTCTTCTTGCTTAGGTACAAAAATAGTGGTGCCAGCGCTTAAACGGGGCATCATCTGGCTATCGCCGGTATCTAAATAGCGTTTTAAATTAAATAGTTGCGGGTCACCGTTGATGATAACGCGGATCTGTTCAACACTGGCGTAGCGAGTCACACCACCTGCTCGCATTAGCATATCAACTAACGAGGCTGACTCTTTAAAGGAAAAGCTACCTGGGTTATATACTTCACCAAATACTTTTACTGCAGTGCGATCTTCAGCGGCGTCGCCTTTATCGTTTAAGGCTTTTGGGTCAAAATCTACTGCTACATTGCCAATTTTAGGTGAGGCAGGAACAAACAGTACATCTAAAGATTCTAGCTCTGGCAGTACACTTAAATTGCCAGAATCTAAGTAGTGTTTATAGTTAAATACTTGTGTTTCATCTAAGCTTTCGCGGCGCAGTTGCATGCGGTCTAATTGCGCACCAGAACGTAAGCCACCTGCGGCTTGAATCGCCATCTGCACACCAGCACCTTGTGCCAACACTACTTCACCAGGTTGGCCAACAAAGCCCAGCACACTAATGCGAATACGGCGCTCTTCTAACAATACTTTTAGGCCAGCAAGATCACGGTAAGCTTTCGACAATTCGCGCTTAATCTTTTCTTGCATTTGCGCTTCGGTAAAGCCCGACACCATAATTGGGCCAACTTCTGGCAAAATTAAACGGCCATTGCGCCCTACTTCAAAATTCTTATCAAGCGAGGCTTCGCCGGGGAGAATTATTCTTACTACATCTCCCGCTTGCACTTGCGGCTTAGTGGTTTGCGCTTGGGCACTAAACACAAAACTCATAACCAAACCAAACAACATCCATGCTGCCACTATGTACTTACACAATTTAAAGAATTTCATGACAAGCTCCTTATTTAACACGCAAAGCGTGCTGAGCGAGGATGTTGCTGTCAGCATCAATAACACTGATAGTAACGCGGCGGTTAGAATGGCGAACAGCATCGCTGTTACCTTCTAAATAGGGTTGTGAGTCTGCTACGGCAGCCACTTCGATTAGCTGCTGGTTCATGCCTAGTTCGGTCATAAACTCGGCTACGGCCTGTGCGCGGGCTAAAGATAAACGCTGCTTGTAATTGTCATCGCCCTTGCTATCACTATGCCCAGTGATAATTAGCGACACCTTACTGGCTGCGATAATTGGCGTTAGATTACGAAGCTGGTCTTGGTAAGCAGGCGTAAGCTCGCTAGAGTCAAAAGCAAATTGATTATTGCTGTTTAATGCATCGCTAATGCTTACCATTAATTGGGAAGACTGAATATGTCCTAAACGGTCGGTTTGGCAAGCGCCACTCTCGGTTACGCGGTCCAAACGTTTTTCCAACATATTTAAAAAGTGCTGTTGAATTTCAAGGTCATTAGCGGCATCGAAAGTTAGCCCGCCTTCTAGTTCGCGCAAAATGCGCTGCTGCTGCATACGTGCTTGTGTAACCGATGCAGGGAAACATAGCTCTGCCCCTTCAAGCACCAATAAATCTAACTGGTGTTTTACTAATACCGCCTCAAATTGCAGGCCATGTTCTGGGCCGAGCTCGCGAAGATCGGTGGTACCAGTGTCACCGTCCATCCAAGCCAATATAGCGTGTTGATGCTCGGCAAAACCACCGCGTCCTTGTTCTGGCCAGGCGGTACAAGCTGTGGTCATGGTTAACAATACGGGGATGATAATGCTACGCATAATAGGCTCCTGGGGCTCAGCTTAAGCGGCGATTGAAGGTAAAGTTTCAGCGCTATCCGCTTGGCTAGCTAAGGTGTCAATCATGGTAATGATGTGATCTACACGAAGCATAACCAGCAAATCTCGAGGCTGTTGTTGAGCACCAAGTAACACCAGTTGACCGCCTGCCGCATTAATGCGTTTAAACATAAATACCAAGGCGCCAATGCCAGAGGCATCTAAAAATTCTACTTGGCTCATATTCACAATTACCAATTTGCTAGCTGCGTCGGCGCAAATACCTTCGAAGGCTGCTTTATGCTCGGCGCAAGACTCGGCATCAAATGCGCCAACAATAGAAGCGGTAAGGTTTCCTTGGTTTGAAGTAGTTAGTTGCATTTTCATAATTCGCTCCACAATTCTTAATTTCAAGACTGATAAAGCGAGTTTTATGCCAAACTAAAAATACTCAATAAATACAAAAAGATAGATATAAAAATGAGTGGTAGGGCGGGTTTTAAAATTAACAAATATTCTGATTTCGCAAATTGCAATTTGCAGGTAACTGCCAGCCTAATAGTTAAACGCCCAAGCACTTGGCTTGGGCGTTTAATGGCATAAACAAGCTAGAGTTTAAATTGGCTAATCATAGTGCCTAACTCATGGTTAATTGCTGCAATGTTCTGAGTTTCACTACGCTGGCTTTGCCCTTCACTATTTAGCTTTTCAACCATGTCGTGAATTTGATGCATGCTCCGGTTTATTTCTTGAATCACAATGTTCTGCTCGCTGGCAGAGGTAGAAACCTGGCTATTTAGCTCATTAATTTGATGAATAAAATCACCCAATTTTTGCAAGCTGGTTGAGGTTTTATCCGCCTCTTCTACGGTATCTGAACAAGTATGTTCGGTGCTGCCTATCGACGATACCACCAAGCTGGCTTCTTGCTTAAGTTTGGCTAAGGCCTGCTCTATTTCGCTGGTGCTACTTTGAGTACGGCTTGCTAAGGCTCTCACCTCATCGGCCACTACCGCAAAGCCGCGACCTTGATCACCTGCCCTTGCCGCTTCAATAGAAGCATTTAGTGCAAGCAAGTTGGTTTGCTCAGCAATGCTACCAATCACCTCGACAATGTTTTGAATACTCGAAGTTTCGTTATTCATGTTCTCTACATTGCTAGAGGTTTCATGAATTTCACTGGCTAAGGCTTCAATTTTTTGTTGGGTAGATTTAATAGTTTTTACCGAGTCTTCGCCACTTTGGTTTGCCTCGGTGGTGTATTTAGCCGCGGCTGAGGTATTGCCAGCCACTAACTCTGCGGTATTCGACAACTCTTCAATGGCAGCAACAATTTGCGTAGTCTCGTTGGTATGCTGTTGCAAAATGTCACTGCTACTTTTGCTGTGCAGATCTAAGGTATCTATGCCAGAAGATAGCTTAGAACGGGCAGCGTTTATTTCTAACAACATGGTTTGCAGTTGAGCAATAAAGCCGTTGATACCCTTGGCAATAATGCCAATGTCATCATCAGTTTTAACTTCTAAACGCTGAGTTAAATCGCCACTACCTTGGCCGAGCTCGGTTACTAAGTTGCGCAACTTAATAATCGGTTGATAGAGCTGGTTTAACACAAACAGTAAAATTATCACCGACACCAGTGTTGCGGCTGCAATAATGCTGGCCATTTTGTAGCTTGTGGCTTTAAGTGGCGCAAAAGCCGTTGCCTCGTCGACTGTAATCATTACGTACCATTCATCATCACCCAGCAGCTTCACTTGCTGGCTAACAAACAAGGTAGTTTGTCCATTAACGTCAGCGGTTTGTATTGCTTGCTCTTTGCCTATAAGACTTTGGTAAACGCCGGCAAACACTTCAACATCGGCAATGTTGTCTTTCTGCTTTACTTGCTCGTTAGTTGAGGCCAACACTAAGCCACTTTTATCTAACACTAAACCCGTTGCCCCAGCTATTTCGCCTAACGAGCTCAACTGTTCTTGTAAGTGATCAAAACGTAAATCGGCCATAATGATGCCATCTTTAATCGGATGCATTACCCCCATCATTGGCACACCATCACTACGAGTAAAAAACACATCGCTTAACGACAAGCCACTATTACGTTTAGCGGCTTGATACCAAGGGCGTTTACGTGGGTCGTATTTGTCTAAGCGACCAACACCATTAGGAAACGACTCAGAAGCCCTAGAAACAAACGACGATCCATCATCAAAACCAATAATCACTTTATACACCCCACCTAAACGGGCGGTGTATTCGGTCATGGCTACATGGTTATCGCCAATGTCCTTTTCTTGGTAGAGCTTTGCCAACTGAGTTACTGCGTCGCTTGTACGCTGAAAAGAGGTTTCAATATCTTGAGTCTTTTGATCAATCGTATGATGAATATTACGAAGTAAACTATCGGTTATTTGATCTTTGATTAGCGTATAAGAGAGGTAACTTGTTACAAGTAGAGATAAAACAAGCATAGATGCCATTGCCGACAACAAGCTTGATTTAAAGCCAAAGCGATTCATCCTTTTCACCTTTTGTAATATTTTATAACTTAATGTATTACAAATAAGTAAAGATTAATGTTAGGTACTTCAACAAAATTAAACTTTGTTTAGCGACTAACAAACGGCTTCAAAAACACACGCGCATGCCACTCAATTGCACTAAGTTAACTGAATAATATAAGCGCAAAACACTGCTTAAGTAGCACTAACTAGTTGAGGGCCAAAAGGCACACAAACACGAAAAATTAGGAAAGGAACGCCCAGCCGATAAAGTAAGCGTAAAAATTGTTCCAATAGCCTACAGCGCCTTTATCTAAGCGCACTATTAAGGTCTGTTGCTCTTTGGTGTTGAAATTTTGTTCGAGATAAGCGGGCTTTAATCGCCGCGAGCACTTAGAAGCCTAGTGGGCTAAGTAAGAAGCGCTTAACAAAGAGTAAAGTTCGCTTATCCGACCCCTTCGGGCAACATTTCTTAGCCATTTATTCAGCGTTAGCGAGTGATTATTAAGCCCACTTAACTGCTCACTCACTGCCTTGCCTAAATGGCTAATAAATTGCTGCAAAAACCATCAGCAAAGATCAACAGACCCTAGCTATAGCTATGAAGATTTTTTCACAAACTGAGCGGTTACCATCATGTCGCCAGCGCCATCTACTTTGCAATCTAACTGGTGATCATTACCATTGGCTATGCGTTTAATCACCGCTTTAGTGCCAATTTTTAGCACCAAAGAACTGCCTTTTACTTTAAGATCTTTAGCCAAAGTAACTTTATCCCCTTCGGCCAACAAAGTGCCATTGGCATCTTTAACAACCACCTTCTCTGCTTCTGCAACCTCATCGGGGTTCCATTCAAAGGCACATTCAGGGCAAACCAGCTGAGTTTGATCTTGATAAACATAATCAGATTGGCAATTGGGGCACGGAGGAAATAACATCTCTTACAACTTTTTATATTTAACTTACTGGGCATAATACTTATGGCGCGCGCCAAGATCGAGCAAGTGCTAGCAACTTTTCTGGCACTTTATTGTTCAGCAACACCAAAATACTGATGACTTTGCTAAATACATTGCCATTTAGGCAAACTGCTATACCCTAGAGAAAACATCTCGTTTTGTCATTTATCACCGATACCTGGCTTAGCGCTCATTTATTTGTTGAGACAGCCTAATGACAAAATTACGCCTATCCTACCAAACGGTTGAGTTTGGAAAAACCGATATACACCTGTGCACCTTACGCAACAATCAAGAATTTCATGACCCCGCAGGCATAGCCGAGAAACTCGGCATAAGCTCAGCCTCTTGGCCAATATTTGGTGTAGTTTGGCCATCCAGCTTTGTGCTCGCCCACTACATGGCCGACTATGACACAGGCACCAAGAGAATATTAGAAGTAGGCTGCGGTATCGGGCTCAGCAGTTTATTGTTAAACAAACAACTTGCTGATATAACCGCTACCGATTACCACCCCGAAGTTGAAACCTTTCTCAATAGAAACACCAAGCTGAATGGCGACAAAAGCATTAACTATGAAAGAGTTAGTTGGGCAGATGAAAACGACACCCTTGGGCTGTTCGATGTGATAATTGGTAGCGACCTACTCTACGAAAACGAACACATAGAGCTACTTGCCAACTTCATCAACGACCACTCAAAACCTTCTAGCGAAGTGATAATCGTAGATCCGGGGCGTGGTAGAAAAAGCAAACTAAGTACAAAAATGGTCGAATTTGGATTCACGTCAAGCCATGCCAAACCCGTTCATACCGACTACATTGATGAAGTGTTTAAAGGGTATATTTTAACTTTTAAACGAGCGCAATAAACAAACACGTGGTGTTGTTTACGAGCGACTGCAGTGTGATTTGCTGACAGTTGTTCGCTCCCTCAACGAAGGGTTGTCGTCACCCTATTTTGGGTATCTTTGCTAAACTGAGCAAATTGCTCATCACTTAAAATATCATTCCGTCTGAGTTCTATAATTTTAAACATTACATTACTTCGTTTTGGATCATTAAACATTTTGGCAATTAGTAAATCTTCATCTTGTATCAAACTGAACAGTTTCAAATACGCGTGATGCTGTGAACCTGCTCTTGATTTTGACAATGCATCAACTTTTAAAAATACGGCCTCACAGACCTTATCCACAAGCTCTGGTTGTAGTTTTCTAAAAAGTTTCCAATCACTTTCTGGTACTGAATTCATCGAAACTCTCCATTAATGTGAACACCACGTTAAGTGGTTAACCCCAGATTAGACCACCAAAAACACTAAAGCCTAGTATAACCTTAGCTCGGGATAATAAATAATTACTCACTGTTCACTTGCCTTATAACCACAATGGTTAATGACAATAAACCAGATAAAAGATCGGCATGATTAATACAACTTACTTTTTATTGCCCTTTTCCCGCTAATACTACCCACACCGTTTTAAGCAGTACGCTTGTGTCTTGGTAGAGCCAAGAACTGCATTGACTAAGGCTTAATGCGTAGCAATGATCATAAACGAGCTTTTGTTTTACATCTTCGATTGAACAATCGTAGGCCAAGCTTACCTGCGCTAAACCGGTAATGCCGGGTTTTACGCCCACTGTGCGTTCACTATAAAAAGGGATGGAGTTTTCTAGCGTTTGATAGAAAACTGGGCGCTCTGGTCGTGGCCCAACCAAAGACATTTCGCCTTTAAGTACATTGATGAGTTGGGGTAATTCATCAATTCGGGTTTTACGTAAAAACCGCCCCACTCGAGTAATGCGTTTGTCTTGCTTTGCCGCCCAAACAGCACCAATGCCAGATTCGGCATCGACCCGCATACTTCTAAACTTAAAAATGTCGAACAGCTGCACTACATTGTCAGACATTAAGCCTACTCGAGTTTGCTGGTAGAAAACCGGCCCTTTACTATCCAGCTTTATGGCTAGTGCCACCAAAGGAAATAAGGGACTAAATACCAGCAGCAATATCGTTGCCCCCAGCACATCAAATAGTCTTTTACCCACGGCAACTAAGGGGCTTACAAAGCCACTTAAGTAGCGACGCTGTAGCTTTTTAAGAAGGTAATCTACACAGCCCATCATGCTAGAAAAGTGCCCTTCTACTAAATAATTTAGGCTGCCTATTGCGTTTGGTAGTTTTGCATTAGGCATAAAGCGCGGCAACATCGCTAAGCTGTAAGCCAAAACCTGCAAAGCAAATAACACCGCAAATATTGTAGATTGCGCAGCTAACACCATGGCCCCAAAAAAGCTGGTGAGCATAAATACAGGGATGGTTACTCGTAGGGCTTTGCCAGAGAAGAAAGTAAAGGCCACACCCTTGAAACGCGGTAGCAACATATGACGAAGACGAATGAGTTGCTGTAAGTTGCCCGCGCCAATGCGCTTTCTGCGGCTACGGTCTTGGCTGTCGGCGGCGTGTTCGAGCTCTAATGCGCGAATGTTGGGTTCGTAAACAGCCTTGTAGCCTTGGGCGACTATGTCCATGGGGATAACAAAGTCATCGTTAATGGTGTCGTCTGGCATTACTCTAAATAGAGACTTTTTAATCAAATAAAATGCGCCATGTGCGCCCAATGGTGCACCCATGTTTGCCTCACAACGTTTTACTTCGCGTTGGTAATTCCAATAAGCCTGCTCTCCCACCGAACCAGGGCTTAGTAGATGATAGTAACCACACACTACGCCAACTTGTGGTTGGCCAAAATGCTGAGCTGCAATTAACATTGCGTCTACCGAAATAAGCGCTGATACGTCAGACAACGCCACAATATCGGCCTTGCTTTGCGAGATGTGTTGGTTAAGCACTGCCACTTTGCCTTGGTTTTGCAGCTGTTCGCATATCTCTATGGAAAAGCTGCAAAACGTTAAGTCTTCTAAACACGCTCTTGCCACGCTGGCGGTATCGTCGCTGCAGCCATCGCATATCACTTTAATACTTAAGCGGTCTTCAGGGTAATCTAAAGTAGCGAGGTTAATCAGCTTTGCCGCAATGTAATCTTGCTCGTTATAAGCAGGTATAAGTAACTCTATGCTGGGCAATTGCTGGTCTTGCTCGCGTTGGTGATATTTGCGCGCAACGCTTTGAATTTCATCCTCGGCATTTTGCGGTTTGTCTTTGCTCAAAAGCTTTAACAACAAAGGATATAAAGCGTGATGATAAACCACCAAGAACATTGCGATTAAGGTTACATAAATTAATGCGTTCATGATTATCCCCTTATAAGAAACGGTGGCGTAAGGCCGCGTAATTACGTGCGGTAGTGCGCAAATCGCCCGACTGCTTAACAAATTGGCGTGGATTTCCGCTACTTGGTTTTTCGAGCCTTTTCTCTAGAGCTTGCGCCATTGCAAACGCAGAACCAGGCTCTACCACAGTGCCAGTGCGTGGGCACAAGGCTTCGGTAGAGGCACCTACATTAGTCACTACTGCTGGTACTTCACAGGCTTGCGCTTCTAAAATAACCAGCGACAAACCTTCAAAGTAAGACGGTAAACAAAACAAATCTAAACTTTGGTAAAAGCGTGGCATGCAATCTAGTGCGCCTAAAAAATGTACCCGATGGCTAAGGTGCAAACTCTCTACTAATTGCTCTAAACCTTGGCGTTGGCTGCCGTCTCCGGCAAAGGCCAAATGCACATCGGCAGGTAAAAATGGCAGCGCCTCAATTAATACGGCTTGGCCTTTCTCTACTTCTAAACGCCCTGCACATCCAATTATTTGGCAGTTATTAGGTAAACCTAAGGCCTCGCGAGCGATGAGTTTATTGCCGGGGGTAAAACTGTGGGTGTCGATACCGTTTTTAATCACTTGTACGTTTTCATCAGTTACACCTAAGGCAGTTTTTAGTTCACCAGCTACCAAATTGGCATCGGCCACTAGCATAGGTTTAACCCATTTAAGAATTGCACCTTGCAAAATGCGACGGCGCTGCTGGCGCAAATGCCAGGCGTCGTGCTCGGTATGAATAACCACCTTAACTCTGGCTAAACGGGCAGCAATGCCGCCATAGATGAGCGGCCCAATGTGATGAGTATGCACCACTGGCACCGCCCAACGGCGAAACAAGTTGGTAAGTTTCCACAGGGTTTTCCAACTAAAACCGGCAGGCTTATTCAAAAACATGAGGCGGTCGGCAAAAGGAATCAAACGAGGCCATGCGGCTAAGGCTTCTTCTTTAGTACCTTCTAAAGAAATGATAATGCCTTGCTCATGCGCTTCTTCCATACGTTGCAGGTCAAGCGCCATAGTTTCGATGCCGCCAGGTTGTAAGTGTTGTACTACTTGGATCCAAATACTCATTGGGTCATCCTCTTTAATGCGATTCTTTAAGCGGCGGAATGCGGCTTAATACCGATACGCCTGCGATATCTTCAATTTCTTTAATGGTGCGTAAGCTTGAGTCTGTAAGCTCGGCAATCACCGCTAAGCTAATTCCTAGGGCTATGCCTCCCACCAAACCAGCAACAACAAACATCCATAAAGGCAAGGTTGAAGGGCCACTGGGTGTGTAAGGGCGGTCGATTATTTTGATCCGATCAGACTGTTCAAATACGCCAAGCGCACCGGTTACTTGCGCCATCTCATAGCGAGTGAGTAAATTTTCATAAAGGCTACGCTTAACCCGCAGGTTACGATTTAGAATGCGTAACTGCTTCTCTTGCTCACCCACCGATCCCACTTGGCGCTGTAAAGAAGACGCCAAACTGCGTAATTGCGAGACTTCTTCGGCCAGTGCATCGACTCGTTGGCGGGCAATCATTAAGGCTTCAACCTGCACAATCAGCATTTCGCCATTAGATTCGGTAATAGAAATTTGCTGCTGCAATAAAGCCGAACTGTCGTGGTTACTTACTGCCGATTCGGGCTGCGCTAATACTTGAGCTCGTTCTTCTTCTAAATGGCGCAATACCCGTTTAACCGCGAGAACTTTTGAGTGACCTTCGGTGTAGCGTGACATCAAGGTGGCCAACTCGGCGCGGTTAAGCACTATTTGTTCTTCTAAACGGGTTAATACTGGGTTGGTGCGCGACAGTTGTTGGTCGATGCTACCTAAACTTTGCTTAGCTCCCGCTAGCTCCGCTTCTCGTTCAATAAGGCGTTGGCGAACTTGAGATAAACGCTCAATGTTTGCCGAATGCTGCTCTGGTAATGCATCGGCATGTTGGGTGCGGTAAATTGCCAGTGCTTCTTCGGCTTCTTCTAACTCCATACTGCTTAGGCTTAAGTGCTCTCGCAAAAAGCGCTCAGACTCTTTAATTGATGAACGCTCCGGCGCTAGCAATTGCTCTACAAAGTGCTTAGAAACGGTTTCTAATAACTGGCTCATGCCCTGAGGATTAGGCGATTTATAGTCGATGCGAATGAGATCTTTACCAACCTGACGAACACTTAACGAAGCCGATAATCGATTAATTACTTGTTCTTTTTTACTGGCGCTGTCGGTTTCAAACATCAAACCTTGTTCAATTGCCACTTCGCTTAAAACGTGGCGGCTGTGCAGTAGCGTGGTTAGAGCTTCCATGCGCCCTTCCACGTTGGCCGATACGGCTAAGTCTTCTAGAAATGGGTTTAAGCTGGCGGTTTCTTGCACCAACATACTGGTATGCGAGGCATACTGTTTGTCGGTAAACATTGATACGAGTGCTCCCGCCACTGGCATCAGAAGTATTGGCAAGACAATTAAATAACGTCTGCGCCATAGCGCATCAACGATTAAATAAACTCTTGGTAATAATTCGCCCATTACATTCTCCACTTGATTCAAGTGTTGAATAGCGAATTTCATACCAAGATTATTTTAGATTATAAATCAGATATTTAGTGGCATTAAAAAGCAAATACTTAGGCCCAATTGCATTTTGCAAGGCTAGTAATCATAACAATCGCCATTGAAAGATTGAGGGTTTACATAAGGTTCAAGCACAATTGTTCAAACACGGCTTTAAAAATACTGGCGACATGGATTATTGAAGGTATTTATCAAAAATCCTATCGTAGGTGCCGTCGCTTTTCATTTCTGAAAGAGCTTTGTCATATTCACTTATAACTATGGAGAAGTCACGTTTATTTGTGAACGCCAAGTAACTAGGAATAGCTTCTATCGGAGGTGATAACTGCTTTATTTGATGTGCGGCCCCTAATGTTTTTGCAGTACTAAAGACTACATGCCGATAGGAAGGTATCAAATCCACGCGGCCAGCCAGTAGTTTTCTAACATTACTTTTAGAGTTTTGAGCTTCATCAACTGCCTAGAATAAGCCCTGTTCTAGAGCTGCATCAACCTTTGGGCCATAACTGGTAACATTAATAATACCAATTGATTTATCTGCCAATTGTTGAAAGTCACCATCAAAGACAATGGCCGAATCAATGGGAACAAAAAAAGCTTGTACTTGAGTAATAAGAGCCTCACTGGTGTAACTCAAAAATGTTTGCCGTTCAGCTGTCATATATACTGAAAATATTCCATCTACAGTTCCTTCTTCAACCGACCTTAAGCACCTTGCCCATGGCATTAGCTTGATTTCAACGGTGTAGCCTGCTCTGATAAATACTTGGTTTATAACATCAACTAAAATACCGGTTTGCTCACCATTTTCTATATATGAGGTAGGGATACTGCCAGCAGCAGCTGCAAGAACAATTTTTTCAGCATAAACCTTGCCAGATTGTATGAGTAAAATTGAAAATACTAAGAGTAGAACTTTAAGCATTTAATGCGCCTTTAGCCATCAACAAATGTCGTTCTGATATAAAGAACTTAAGACATATCGGTTATTTTACCAGCGTATCGCCATTATGGTGTGAACTAACGTGCGTTAACTGCCCAAGTGGTTTCTAGATGTTGATCGGGATGTCGTGGCACCAAAAACGAAAAGGCCAATGAAGCCACTGCAATGCCCGCCCCGATCCAAAATACTAAGGATGAAGAATACAGCCAAACGAATCCCAACAGCGCGGGCAATACCACCGCGGCAATATGGTTAATGGTAAAGCTAACCCCCGCCGAGCTGGCGATGTCGGCAGGATCGGCAATTTTTTGGAAGTAACTTTTTATCGCTATCGCCATCGCAAAAAACAGATGATCGATAATATATAAACCTGCAGCCCACTCTGCGGTGTCCACCATGGCATATCCAGCAAATACAAAAATTAGCCCTGAGTACTCAATAATTAACGCTCTACGTTCACCGATACGCCCAATCAACTGGCCAATTTTCCCGGCAAACAGAATGTTTAGCACTTGGTTAGCAAGATAAAGTAAGGCGATGTCTGACACTGAATAGTCGAACTTCTCTACCATTAAAAAACCGGCAAACACCACGAAGATTTGCCTACGCGCACCACTTAAAAATACCAAGGTGTAAAATAGCCAATAACGCTGGCGCAGTATTAGCCGTTTGTGTTGTTCGTGTTCTGCGGTGTAATGTGGAAACCTTAAGGCAATAAACAACACCGCTATTATGGTTGCTCCACCAAACATGGCGTAAAGCGATACATATTCAAACTCGGTGTACTCAAGTAGCGCCCATAAAGAGCTATAGGCTAACACCGCTGCAGCGCCTTTCACCGCTAGGGCTTTACCCATAAAGGCTGGCGTTTCATCTTTTGGGATCCACTGTAAGGTGAGTGACTGGTTAACTGTTTCAAAGTAATGAAAACCCACCGACATAAGTACCGTAGTAAAGTACAACCCGTAAATACTGGGAAAAAATCCGGTAAGAGTAATACCAATGGCTAATACCAATAAACTTAACAAGGCAAAGGTTTGCTCTTTGAGCGCTAACAGTACAAAAATTGCAGTAAAGGCTAAAAAGCCAGGGATCTCGCGCAAGCTTTGCAATATACCAATTTCGCGACCGGTAAATTGCGCGACTTCAATGGCAAAATTGTTGAGTAAAACCATCCATATAGAAAAACTAAAGGGCATTAAAAATGCCATCATTAACAGAAGTTGTTTCTTAGAACGCTGCATCATAATCCTTGATGAAAGTAACCGAGCTTTAGCTCAGTTCAGAAAAAGCTAGGCGAATACCAAAGGCAGCAAATAAGCCGCCTAAACCACGATTTAACCAACACTTAATTTTGTCACTTGCCTGTACGCGATGAGAAATAGAAGCACTTAACCAAGCTAAAATATGGCCCCAAATCATAGCGTTAAGATTAAACACCAAACCTAACACCACAAATGCCAAAGCTTTGTTTGGCTCGGCTGCGTCGATAAACTGGGGAACAAATGCTAAGAAAAACAACGCCACTTTAGGGTTTAAGCTATTAGTAAGAAAGCCCTGGCTAAATATTTTGGAATAGCGGGCTCCAGCGCCCTTATTGTTGCTTAAGTGCAAGCTAGCATCGGGGGTAGTTTTTGTAAGGGCCATCGAAAAGCCCATATACAACAAATAAATACAGCCAATAACTTTTATCACGGTAAAAGCCGCAGCCGAACTTGCCAAAATAGCAGAAAGACCAAACGCCGCCGCAGCTATATGTACAAAGGTACCCGCTCCAATGCCTAACGCGGCCACCGAGCCAGCTTTAAAACCTTGGCTAGCACTGCGCGCCATTACATATAAAGAGTCTGGTCCTGGGATCAAATTGAGCAAAATACCCGAAATCACAAATAGCCAAAACTCATTAATGCCCAACATTGCACCTACTCCATTAGTGTTTTTCACCGCTCAAGATAGACCCTCAAGACTAGCATGGGCTTAACCTTTTAACCTAAGAGGAAATGGCTATTTTGCACTTAAATAAGTAAACAATAGCTGTTTTCCTAGCTCACCTCACTGTGATTTTTAAGCCCTAAAGATATTTTAACGCCAGCGTTTTAAAACACTCTTTGCGCTGGCATAAAGCACTTTTACTAAAGCTTTAGAAGCAATAAGGCGACGATTTTACAACCTTTGAGCTAGTGCTTGCGTTCATTACAACATGCAAAGATAGCGGTGGATTGTGCTTCTGCTTGTTCTAACTATTCGAGACAAGGCCATTGTTTTGCGTTAATTCTCCACCTAAACCGATGTTGATATCAGCGTAAGTCTCTGGGTTTTCGACAAATCCTATCTTGAACTGCTGGCTTGTTAGCCTCAAGGTAGATTCTAACGCCACTTTGGTTTGTAGCAGGTTAAGCTTTAAGATTAAACGACTAACACACAGATCCCTAAAGGAAAAACAGCCACAACAAAAACGACTAGCGCAATGGTTTGACGATGAGAAAAACTGTGAGCATTAAACTCCTACTAAGCCGTATACAACTGAACGCAGTTTCGCCCCTGTTCCTTAGCCATATACAAGGCTTTGTCTGCTTGTTGCAGCAAGGTCTTTAATGACTTCACATCGCTGCTACTTGCCACTCCAAAGCTAGCGGTGCAAGTGAAATTGGATTCACCCACGATAGGAATAATGTGTTTAGACACCCGCTCGCGCATTCGCTCAGCTACTTGTTGCGCTTGCTCTAAGTTGGTTTTAGGCATGGCGATAACAAACTCCTCGCCACCAATACGGGCAAACAAATCTTGCTCGCGACAAATCGCATTAATTTCTTTGCTTATTTCAACTAAACACAAATCACCAACCACATGACCATAACGATCGTTAATGCTTTTAAAGTAATCAAAATCGAGCAAGACCAAGCTCATTGTTTGGTACAACTTGTTCGCATGCTTGAGCATTTCCTTACCTTCAGCGAAAAAGCAATGGCGATTGGCCAAACCGGTTAGCGAATCCGTCGACGCTTGTAAGGTAAGTTGTTTTTCATTGGCTTCAATTTGTCGCGCAAAAATGGTCAGCACAAAAACCACTTCAATCATATTCACCAACACCACCGACTGATAAAGCAAGTGATTGGTGGCAGCATCTAGCTCTATGAGCGGATTTAAATTAAGGGTGTTTTCGCAATAAAGGAACAAACCTACTGAGGCAGCGCTTAATGCCAGCATCTCTCGTCGCTGATGAAGCTCAAACAGCAAAAATGCGCCAGTAGGCACCAAAAAATAGTACAAGTGAAAACCACTTTGATTGGTCACATACACATTGGTACAAACCAATAAATGCACCATTAACACCGAGAAAAACCAGGTTTTAGCTCCAGATACATGGCCCCGGTGCATAAATGCTAAGGTGGCAAAGTAAGCCACCGTAAAGCCAAGATTAATTGAAGCAACACCGCTATTATCAAGCAATAGCCAATAGTTAAGTGAGTATAAACCAGATATAACGGTGGTTATTAAGGCGATGATATTGGTTAGCTTTATGCGGCTAACGGCAGCAAAAGAGCGCCCTTCGGCGCCTAAGTTTATAAGTTTTTTAATGTGCATATTGTTATCTGAGACTTCCCTTTCAAAGTACAGACTAACATACAAACTTGTAACATTTTATTTCAAATTCGCACTTTCTAACATTAAGCTTTAGTTGCAAACGTCGGCAATAATAGAGATAAAAGTCAGTAAAATTCATTATTTTTTAATTAACAGCAAGTTAAAGCAAAAGCGAATGCATTTGCAGCATTAAGTAACAAAAATGCTAACGGCTAGGGCTGCTTCTAAGCACTTAAAACCTAACTATGCCAATAATCCAACTATTGGGCTTTAACGACTCATTCCATTAAAGCCCTAATACACGAACTAAAGCAGCGAATTTAAGCGTCGCTTAAAACGATTACTTAGGCATTTCCACCAACAAATGCCCTTGTTGTGCTTGGCTTAAATCAACTTCAAAACGCTGTGGTGACCATCCATGCACTTTATCGCGCGCTTCGATATAAACAATGGAACCAACAGCTGGATGTGGCACCTTGCTTAAGCTGCGAGTAAAGGGTTGCTCGTTAACATGGGGGTGTAACAATTCGCGCTCTCCCAAAACCGTGCCATTTACATCCACCACACGCCACATATTGGCATAGTGATCCCAACCTGTATCACTATGCATAAGTGATACATCAACCTTCCAGGTTCGTTGGCCATCTTGAGTAAACTCAGCAGCCACTATTGTGACATCGTTGGCTAAGGCTGAAATGGAGAAAAAGCTAAGCGCTAAGCAACTGGCTAGAAAATTTCGCGAAATGTTAGGTGAGGAAAATGGCATAACATTACCCTATTGGCTGCTAGGAATGTATTTACACCCTAGCAGCAAAGCCAACTATTGCGTAGCTTAGTTTTGAAAGAGTTCTATTAACTGTTGAGCCACTGCTCGGCTTGGTCAGCCTGATCCATATCAAATGCTTAAGCCTAGAATAAGCTTGCCTTCAAGCTCGCTAATGGTTTGCACCCATTGCTTGTCGCACAACACTGCGGCGCGTTTAAACTGGCGGATTACTTTAAACATCTCGGGAATACGCGCAAATTCTAAGGCTAAGGCACTTAATGTGGGTAATGCAAAGTCTTCGATTCGGTAAAGCATTAGCCCCTGCTCTATACCTTGTGCTTTGCTGCTAAGTCCATCTAAGGCTAGTTTCATTTCGTCTGCATCCAGCTTCCCGCCAAATTCAATATCTAAACGGTTGTCAGGCACTTTTGTTAGGTTAAACATGTTGGTGCTCCCGAAGGCAACTTAAGATGATTAACGCCACTGTACGCCAAACCCAATAAACTGATATTGCGCTATATCGTGTTTATAAACGCCTTAATGGCGCATAGGCTCGTTGTTTATTTGTAAAAAATCACCAACCAAATAGTCGCCACATTTTCCGCTGTTTCTGCCACTCGATGCTTTTGATGTGCGGGAATATTTAAGTAATCGCCCTTGCCTAAAACAACACGCTGGCCATTATCAAACTCTATAACTGCCGAACCTTCTATAACACTTACCCATTCATTTTCTTCTTGGTCATACCAACCCTGTTCAGGTGAGGCTTGTCCATAAGAAACAACTCGCTCAACCCTCAATCCATCGGCTTGTAGTAATTCACTAAAATGCTCTTGGCTCTTATCCCTAGGCAGCTTAGCAAATAGATTGTCCATAACTTCTTCCTCCAGCAATCAACACATCTCATTTCCCCCTTACCTACCTAACGCTAGCCAGCTAAAAACGGCTAAGCTAAAGGTATCAATCGCTAAATACCTAGAGGCCTGCTATTGAAGCTTATTAAGATACTTGCCATTTTATTGGGGCTTATTGCTTATCCGACATTAGCAAACCAACAAGCAACAAACATTCAAATAGTAATGCAACCAGCGGTAAGCCAAGCTGATAAAGAAAGCCGTGCGCTTATAAAACGCAGTAATGTAAACCAGCACTTTAGCCAGTTAGTCGCGCAGCTGTTCAACTTTAGACGGGCAGTTACCTTAGAATATGGCATTAACGATGGCCCACTGTACGATCCAGACGCTCATGGTATTTACATTCCTTATGCCTTTGTTGCAGAGACCTTAGCGTTTTTCGCCAATAACAATTACCAAAAACGTTATGGCATAAGCGCAGAAGATGCCGCCATAGACACCCTATTGCACACTCTGTTACATGAATTAGGCCACGCTTACATTACCGACCAGCAAATACCTATACTTGGTAAAGAGGAGGATGCAGCAGACAATTTAGCCACCATTGTATTACTCAACTACGTTGAACTGGGCGACGAAGTAGCAATTAGTGCCGCCGACATGTTTGCGTTTGAATCTGAAGATAAACCCAATTTTTACGAGTTAAGTGAGTATATAAATGAACACAGTTTTGATTTACAACGCTATTTTTCTACCCTGTGTTTAGTGTATGGCTCTAACCCTAAACGCTACCCAAAATTGCTAAACGAGATTGACACCAGCTACTTGGCAGAGCGCCAAGAGTTTTGCATTCACCAGTACCAGCAAACTAACCAAAGCTGGCACACTTACTTAAAACAACCTTAAGTCTGGTTAATCAGCTTAGTACTAAGCACCGCTTCTAATTGGCTAAAATCAAAGCTATCGCCAAAAAGTGGCAGCTAATAGTTTTCTCCAAATACAATGTCTTGCTGAGTGTCCAACCATAGAGGATGTTTAAACATCGCTTTAGAAAAAAGGCGACTTTGCAAATGCAGATTTAGCCAAGCTTGTAAGTGGGTATACGGGCCATTTAAGTAAAGCTGTCGGTTAACCTTGGAAAACTGTCGAATAAACGGCAGTAAAGCGTAATCGAGCAGGCTGGGGTTATCGCCCATTAGAAACCCATGTTTAGTTAGACGTTGCTCCAAGTCTTGCACAAAAGGCTCACACTTTAGCCTGCATGCTTCTAGGTCTTGATGATGGTAGCGTTTTGCGTCTTTATAGCGCTCTAAATCCGGCTTAAATTGCTGATCGTTACGCTCAATAATTTGCAGCATTTCATCTAGCGCATCGCCTTGCGCTGAATACAATAAATCATTAGGGTCGTTACGCCTTAGCGCCCACAGCATAATATCTAGGCTCTCATCAATAACCTGATATTGAGTTGCTTCAGCGTTGGGGGTATCAGCTAAAACCAATACCGGTACCGTTCCTTTTGGCGACAAGGCTAGCATTTGTTCAGGCTTGTTTTTCATCACAATTGGCCGCAAATGCACAGTTTGCCCAGCGAGCAAAAGAGCCAATCGAGCCCTCATCGCATAAGGACAGTTTTGCAGGGAGTACAAGATTGGTAATCCTGTCATCATGGTCATTCACTCCTTTGGCCACGTTTTGGTGTTAACACTGCTAACAAGGCGCTAACAGTGTTAAGTGTGAGCTTACAAACCTTGGCTGTATTGGGCGTTAGTGGCCACAGTCACCATACTGCTAAGCTGTTGTTGCGCTTGTTCATCCCCTTGCAGAAATGCCTCAAACTGAGTGACCAATACCGTTTTGTCTAACTCAGCTTTCGAGCCCGCCCCTATGTTGGTTAGGTCGATAAAAAACTCGTCAAACTGGCCTGCTAAATCATTCACAATATCGAAGTTCAAGAATTGTTCGTGGTTGTAAATGCTTGGGTAGCCGCCCTTTTGTTTGTCGACCGCAAACGACACACCTTTCACATTAGTAATAGTGGTGGCCTTAGTACACTTAAGCATGCAGCCATCTTCAATCGCAGGCTTATTACAGCCTACGGTTTGTTGGAAGAAACACTGGCGGCTAGTCATCATCAAAATAGGGTGATAAATGCTGTAGAGCAATTTGAAGTTATCAGGCTTGGTAATATTTCGAATTTGCATGCGATTAATTTCGTTAGAAATAAACGCACCAGCACAATTAAGCTCTTCTTTTAAAGTAACTAAAGCGTGTGAATTGGTGGTATTTAAGAATGGCCCGGCTATCCACTCAATGCCCATTTGGTAAGCCTTAAAAGCCACACCGGTATTGTTACTTACAATACGAGCTGGGCGAACTTCTTCCAGTAAACGCACCGCTTCTAGGTAATCTTTACCAATTAACACCGCAGGGAACCACGGGATTAATCGCGGATTACGCAAGAAAATATCAATGTACTTATTATTGCCAGTTTTAAAGCTTTCTGGCAGCTTAAAGTAAACATCTGATTCGGTTAAATCACATAGGTGTAAGTCTTTTTCATCTGCAATAAGCAGCGACATGCTCGGTTTACCTTCTGTACGAGGGTGCTTAGGCAAGGCTGGCACCTCTACCGCTGGCACATGAGGCACAGAATTGTTTAAGGCCAATATGGCTTGGTTTTTCAGCTCACTAATTTGCTTTAGCGGCAAACTTAAGTTGGCTGCTAAATCTGAGCAATCAAACTCAGCGTAATCGTAATCTCGGTTAGCGAAGTTTTTAAAACGCTTCTCAAGCAGGGCTTGGTCTAAAGATTGTTTACCGGCTTGGCTAAGCAACTCTTCAGTCGCCAATTGATACACTTTATCGTTATCACCAACAGTGAGAATTAAACGCAAGGGTTGATTTAACTCACCAGAAAACTGAACCTTTAAAGGCTGCTTGGCAATGCTCAAGTACTTAACTTTTTCGGCTAGCTCATCACCAATTTCGTTGCGCTCTGCGTGCAAGCCTTTTCTGGCTTCTTTAATTTCTACCACCGATATAGCGTTATATTTTTGCACCGCATGCTGCACGCTGTTATCACGCGGGTTATCGATAAACATATCCTTGGTAAGGTTGCCCTTCAAAAAGGAGTTGGTGAAATCTCGGTTAAATACTCGGTATAGGTTTGAATCGTCGGCTAGAATTTTTCCGGTCTCAACAAACTTATCGATATGTTTACGCCAGCTATCCACCACGGTGTAAACATAGTGAGCACCTTTAATGCGGCCCTCAATTTTAAGTGAGTCTACTTGTGCATCCACCAGCTCTGGCAAATCAAAATAAGCAGAATTGTCCTTAAGGTTAAGTGGGAAGCGATTACCAGCATTGGTGATTTCGTATTCGTCTCTGCACGCTTGGCTACAACGCCCGCGGTTACCTGAGTTACCCACACTTACCGAGCTAGAGTAACACTGACCAGAAAAGGCGATACACAACGAGCCATGTACAAACACTTCGGTTAATACATCATGTTTATGCGCTAGAGCCGTTAGTGTTTTGATCTCAGCTAAATTTAACTCGCGTGACAGGTTAACCCTAGAAGCACCAAGTTTTGCCAAAAACTCTACCTGCCCTTCATTGTGGGTAGTTAGCTGGGTAGAAGCATGAATATCTAAGCTTGGGAAATGCTTTTTAACCAAGTTAAACATGCCCAAGTCTTGCACAATAATCCCATTAAGGCTGGTATTTACCAGTTTGTTAAGCAACTTAACCATGGCAGGAATTTCTTGTTCAAGAATGACCACGTTTAGGGTTAAAAACACTTCACAATCATACTTATGCGCCAAGCGTAAAATGCCATTCAAATCATCAAAAGAAAGGTTTGAGGCACGGTTACGGGCATTAAAGGTATCTAAACCACAATACACCGCATTGGCACCAGCGATTACCGCCGCCTTTATGGCTTCTACATCACCACCGGGGGCAAGTAATTCAATCTTTCTACTCATGTTTCAAACTCACTTTACTTGGGCTAATAGCCTCATCTTGAATTGCACGGGATTTTAACGGCAACAGAACACTATTGCTACAGTTAACCAACTTCATCTAAACGGCGCTTATTAAACTAAAGCTACTTTGTAGGTAACAATTCAAGAAACAGCTACTAAAAATTTTGGATTAAACAACATGGGCACTAGGCTGTAATTCACCGGTAAGCGCAAAGTGAACTTTTTTGTTTATTTTGAAAATCATACTGGCATCACTAGGCCTTAGCATTGTTAGTGATGTAATGATGAACTTAACTAAAATATCCGGCATACACGGCCATCTAATAACAATCGCCGACGTACTCATTGCCGAAGGTCTTTTGGGAGGTGGCAGCGCAGGATTTAACTTTGCGTCTACTCGATTTGCTGAACTGATGAAGAAGAATTAATCAACGGCAGTTAATTAGTGCTTGCAGCCAATTTTTAGGGTCTGTTGATCTTTGCTGATGGTTTTTGCAGCAATTTATTAGCCATTTAGGCAAGGCAGTGAGTGGTGCAGTTAAGTGTGCTTAATCATCACTCGCTAACGCTGAATAAATGGCTAAGAAATGCTGCCTGAAGGGTTCGGGTAAGCGAACTTTACTCTTTGTTAAGCACTATCTTTTGGTTTAAAAGCAAAGCACCCGTTTAGTTATAACGAGTACTGTGGGTCTATTAGCTATAGTTCTACAGTGCCAATTTGTGGTTTGTCCTCTGCCTCTTCATCAACTTGATTGTCGATTAAAAACTTATAGCTAAGTGACAATACACCCACTTGGATAGTAGCGACTAGCAAAGATATCGCTGTTGAAAATATCGCAAATAGCCAGCTATCCTCAACGGCAATTAAGCTAAGAAGGATGTTACTGCCTGTAGGAAGAAGCCCCATTAGCAGCGCTAAACGCCAACCATTTCCATCACTTAAGCTCCAGGCCCAAGATAGCCCCTTCCCCCTAATGCCAATAGCACTTGCAGGAAGAACCAAAGACCACCGCCCAACAAAATAATACACTGGGAAAGTAATCGCTAATGACACTATTTGAGCGACTAATTGCGGTGAGTTTTCTCCCAAAACCATGCTGCCAACAAGTACGCCACTTATACCAACCACTGGCAAAGATACCAAAGCAACACAAACTATTAGCAGCAAGCTCCAACCTGCAAAGCGGATTTCATTGCCTGTCCAGTTAAGCACCCGCTCTTCGCTAGGCAGGCGCTTGTTAAGAAACAAACGATGAGCCCCAACCAAGGCCTGCAGCGCCGCAGTTATATAAGCAATGCTCAAAAAAGCTATACCAATATTACTAAAGTAGCTGTCGCCAACTTCTAACGAAAGTAACGCAAACAACACTGCAATAAACATAACAAAAAGCAGCGGAGCGCCAATATTGAGAAGATCTCGAAAATAACGAAAAGGCAAAGTTACAGCATCGTATAAAATGGCAGTAACAGGTAACTGTTGGTTCAAAATAAATTCCTTGTTATTGATTCTGCTTCTTCCAACCCTATAGGTTGTACGAGCCAGCCATTAAAAGTGAAAAGCATCACAAATGCCATACTCCAAATTGGTGAATTTTTTTTGCTTTCGTAATATTTAGTGAGCTAAGCACTGTTAATAACCATCGCTTTACCGTATGTTGAAACAAATATGCTACGCAGCGAGATGATTAGTGAAAAAGTATAAACATGAAGCACAGTTGCTTAAAAAAGCCTTACAAATTGGTGAGGTATACGCACTGCAACGTGGTTTTGCCAAGTTTCCACCTGGCATATCAGAGAAAGACAAAGTAGAAGCCTTATACATGTTGCTAGCCGAAGATAAACGGCTAACCCCACTGCCAAAAGATAAAATCACCGGCCCAGAAATGCGCCATAAACTGGTGCTGTGGTTAGCTAACCAACTGCCTAAGGACCACGAACTTTTAGACGGTTAGCGATAAAGATATACATCAAGCAGCACCTAGTGCTGCTTTTTTATTGCCCACTTTACTCAGATATAAGATTTGAACTAATCGCGAATAAATTCCGTAAGACTGTTAAGTTTTAATAAACGAGTCATAAAATGGAATTGTCAGCAGAACACAAATCAAGAATTATCGAAATGGCCTGGGAAGATAGAACGCCCTTTGAAGCAATACAACTACAATTTGGCTTAAGCGAACCTCAGCTCATTCGCCTTATGCGGCACTCGTTAAAGCGCAGCAGCTTTAAGCTCTGGCGGGCCAGAGTCTCAGGGCGTGCAACCAAACACCTAAAACTACGAAGTATTAAAGTTTCGCGCGGTTACTGCCCCACTCAGTACAAACATCGCTAGCGTATTTATCGATTAAGCCAATGCTCTGCAATCTGCTCTCTGGTGGCGTACCAAACACCTTCAAACTGTTGGGTATATTGAATAAACCGTTGTAACGCAGCAAACCTTGCTGGGCGGCCTATTATGCGGCAGTGCAAGCCAATGCTAAGCATTTTAGGCGTAGTTTCACCTTCAAAATACAACACATCAAAGCCATCTTTTAAATATTGGTAAAATTGCTCGCCGCTGTTAAAGCCCTGTGGGGTAGCAAAGCGCATGTCGTTGGTGTCTAAGGTATAGGGCACCATTAACAAGGGTTTGCTGTAGTTGTTGTCCCAATAAGGTAAGTCGTCGGCGTAGCTATCGGCGCAATAGAGAATATCGTCACGCTCGGCAATTAACTTTAAGGTATGCGGGCTGGTGCGGCCGGTATACCAGCCTTTAGGTTTGCTGCCAGTGGTTTGTTGATGAATAGCTATGGCTTGCTCTATATGTTCACGCTCTTGCTGCTCGCTAAAATCTTGATAGTGAATCCATCTTAAACCATGGCTGGCAATTTCCCAGTTGGCATCTAACATAGCTTTTACCGCTTCCGGGTTGCGCTGCAAGGCCATCGCAACAGCAAACACGGTAACTGGAATCCCTTGACTCACAAACAAACGATGCAAGCGCCAAAAACCCGCTCGGCTACCGTACTCGTATATGGATTCCATACTCATGTGGCGATCGGGATACGCCTCTGCCCCAACTATCTCCGATAAAAACTTCTCGGAATGACTATCACCATGTAATACACAGTTTTCGCCCCCCTCTTCATAATTAACCACAAATTGCAGGGCAACTTTGGCTTTGTTTGGCCAGTTGGCTTTAGGCGGGTTTTGGCCGTAACCGACTAGATCTCGAGGGTAGTTTTTGTTGCTCATAGTTATCCTTAGTTCACCAATTGAATAGCTAATTGGTGATGCTGTAATTTTAGTTGTTCTAGCTGGGCGCGGGTTTCATCGGCGTCTTCAATAATCCACTTACCCGCTACCATCAGTTTGCTCACTTGGCTTGCACCACATAAAATCAAAGCGGCTAATGGGTCGTGAGCGCCCGAAAAATTAAGTCCATCTAGCTTATACAAACCAATGTCTGCCTGCTTACCTGGCGCCAAAACGCCAATATCATCACGCCCCAATACCGCGGCGCTGCCTTGTGTTGCCCAATTAAGCACTTGGTGGTGAGTGATTTGATCGGCGCGATAACGCAAGCGCTGCTGCATTAGTGAATGGCGTAACTCTTGAATCATATTAGAGCTATCATTAGAGGCTGAGCCATCTACCGCCATGCCTAGCTTACAACCAGCTTTAGCTAAGTCTAAAGTTGGGCAAATGCCCGATGCCAATACCATGTTAGAGGTTGGGCAATGTGCTATTCCAACTTGTGCAGCACCTAAACGTTGAATTTCAGCTTGGTCAAAGTGAATGCCATGCGCTAACCACGTTTGTGGTCCTAGCCACCCGCAATGCTCCAAATAGTCTACTGGTCGCATGCCTAGCGTTCTCAAACAAAAGTCGTTTTCATCAATGGTTTCACCGAGGTGAGTATGCAGTCGTACACTTTGCTCTTTGGCTAAAGTAGCGGTGTCGCACATTAGCGATTCGGTCACCGAAAAAGGTGAGCATGGCGCAAGCGCCAAATTAAGCATGCTGCCTTCTTCAGCATTGTGATAGCGCTTAATTAAACGCAGGCTATCATCAAGAATTTGCTGCTCAGTTTGCACTACAGAATCTGGCGGCAAGCCGCCGTCTTTTTGTGACAAACTCATACTGCCGCGGGTTAAGGTTGCCCGCACTCCCAAGCGCCCTACTACCTCGGCTTGAATATCTATCGCCTCGCTTAAGGCATGATTAAATACATAGTGATGATCGGCCACCGTTGTCGCGCCGCTCAACATTAGCTCCCAACAAGCAATCTCTGTAGCAACCTCGATGTGCTTAGCAGTAAGGCCAGCCCATACAGGGTAAAGCGTTTGTAACCAAGGAAATAACGGCTGATTAATTGCAGCCGGTAAGCAGCGCGTAAGGGTTTGATAAAAGTGGTGATGAGTATTAATTAAGCCAGGCAGCAACACCATATCACTGGCGTCGAGCTGTTGGTCTACTGCCGTAACCGGCTGCTGCCCTGCTGCAATACATTCAATAATTTGGCTTCCTTGAATCACAATGCCACCGCGTAAATCACGCTCGGCATCGGGGCCGCTGATAGCTCCGCTAAATACGGTTAAAGGATTTTTAATCCAAAGAGTTTGGCTTGATTGTAGAGCTTGATTAGAGAGTGGCGACATTACTTAGTGCTTGTCCTGTTAGCGTAGTAGCTAAAGCATAAGCAAAAATCTGACCAATCACTCAGCTTTTTGCTTTAGCTTTTTAAGCCAATCCCGCGAATAACTATATCAATCACGTTTTGTTCGGCCTTGGCAAAATCTTCTGCACTTAAGGTTTTACCGTTAATCATTCTAATTTCGGTATCAAAGTCGGCGTAAAATTGAGTAGCTCCCCAAATCAAAAACAACAGGTATAAAGGTTCTATAGCTGCAATTTTTTCTTGGTCTACCCAAGCTTGAATCAAGCTACATTTGTTTTTAGTCCAATCTACAACAGGAAATTGCAAGTTGCCCTTTAGGTTAGGAGCACCTTGGATAATTTCCATGGCAAAGATCCGAGAGCTTTTAGGATGGCTACGGCTGTAACGCATTTTAGAGCGAATATAAGCACTAATTGCTTGCTCGGGATCGTCGTTAGCGGTGGTGTTTTCAAAGGCATCGTTCCACATATCTACAATATCTTCGAGCAAGGTTTTGTATAGGCCTTGTTTAGATTTGAAGTAATACAGAATGTTAGCCTTAGGCAACTCGGCTCTGTCGGCAATGGCTTGTAGGGAGGTGCCTTGGTAACCGTGTTTTACAAATTCATTGGTTGCCGCTTTAAGAATAAGCCGTTCATTCTTTTTCCTAATTGCGCCACTTTGCCCTGCCGTAGCTTTAGCCATGCTAACCCACTCTCCTTGTTGAACTTTAATGCCGAAGCTTAATAGCAAAGTATTATTAATGATTAATATGTAAATCACTAGCGCTCAACAAAAAAAAGCGATAAACGCACCATAACGCGACAAAACTTGCCATACTTCGCACCATCAAAGCACAACAAAAAACCAACAATTGCAACTTATTAGCTACAGCACTGAACTTGAACAGTTGGTCAGATTTATGCAATAAGACCAGCCAAGCGGATAGAATGCAAAAACGAATGGACGCAAAATGAAACCAGAGCAAAGCTTGTTGTCTTTATGGCGGGTGACAAAACGTTACCCCGGCGTAATTGCCAACGATAAAGTAAGCCTAGACTTAGCCGAAGGAGAAATCTTAGCGCTACTAGGTGAAAATGGCGCAGGGAAATCAACCCTGGTCAAAATGATCTACGGAGTTATTCAGCCCGACGAAGGCGGCCTACTATGGAAAGGGAAAGAGCAATTAATACGCTCGCCTAACATGGCCAGAGCTATGGGTATTGGCATGGTATTTCAGCATTTCTCGGTATTTGAAACTCTCACCGTGCAAGAGAACATAGCGTTAAGCTTAGATGCTGGTGTAGTTAAAGATGCCGCAGCGCTACGAGCAAAGATCGTTGAGCTAAGCAATGCCTACGAGCTAAAAGTTGAGCCCGACCGTTATGTGCATAACCTAAGCATTGGTGAACGCCAAAGGCTGGAAATTTTGCGTTGCTTAATTCAAGACGTAAAACTGCTGATTTTAGATGAGCCCACCTCTGTACTCACCCCGCAAGAAGTGGCCGGTTTGTTTAAGGTATTGCGCACCTTGGCAAGCCAAGGCTGCAGTATTTTGTTTATTAGCCACAAGCTAAAAGAAGTCACCGAGCTGTGTGATCGCGCAGTTATATTACGTGGCGGTAAAGTGAGTGGAGAATGTATTCCTTCACAAGAAACGCCAGAGTCTATCGCTGGCATGATGGTAGGTAGCGACACCCAACTATCGGAACGCTACCAAAAACGCATTGGCTCAGACGAATTAATGGTAGTGAGTAATTTAAGCGTGCCACCCACCAATCCCTTCGGTACAGGCCTAAATAAGGTGAACTTAAGTCTGCATCGCGGCGAAATTTTGGGTATTGCAGGGGTTGCAGGTAATGGCCAAGAAGATTTACTCGAAGCGCTTAGCGGCGAAGATACTCGAGCTGCCGCCGACAGCATTTTAATCGGTAAACGCAAAGTAGGTAAATTGCATGCTGGCGAGCGCCGCTTGTTAGGCATGAGTTATGTTCCCACCGACCGACTAGGCCAAGGGGCGGTGCCAGAAATGAGTTTGGCCGACAATACCTTGCTTACCAGCGCGCGCAAGGGCTTGGTAAGCAAAGGGCTAATTTTGCCGCACAAAGTGGTGGAGCTCGCCAAAACCATTATTCATCGAAATGACGTTAAATGTCATAACGCCCACGCCCAAGCTAAAAGCTTATCGGGCGGCAACCTACAAAAATTTATTATTGGTAGAGAAGTAGACCAAAATCCAGAAATTTTGATTTGTGCTCACCCCACCTGGGGCGTAGACATTGGCGCAGCTAGCGCAATTCATCGCCAACTGATTGAACTTCGCGATAAAGGTGCTGCTATTTTGGTGGTGTCAGAGGATATTGATGAGCTGTTTATGATCTCCGATCGCATTGCCGCCTTATATGAGGGGCAACTTTCTGAGGCGGTGCATACCGAGCAAACCAATATCGAAGAAATTGGCAAATGGATTGCCGGTGGATTTGTCCATAGCGATAGCGAGCAAGGAGGCCAAGCGTATGCTTAAAACTCAAGCCCGTTTAGAGTCATCAAAGTTGATGTCTTGGCTCTCACCACTCATCGCTATTGTTCTCACCATGTTGGTGTCTAGTGTGATGTTTTGGGCCCTAGATATAAACCCAGCCACCGCCTTTAAAGTGTTTATCATCGACCCGCTTAGTGATGGCTATAACTTAGGCGAGTTAATGGTGAAAACCACTCCGTTACTGCTTTGTGCTACGGGTTTAGCCTTGTGCTACAAAGCCAATATTTGGAATATTGGTGCAGAAGGCCAATTGCTGGTTGGCGCATTGGTGGGCAGCTATTTTGCACTGCAAGCCAATGAGCAAAGTGGCTATCTGTGGTTACTTGTCACCCTCGCAGCAGGGGCATTAGCCGGTATGATTTGGGCGGCCATCCCTACTCTGCTGCATCAGCTATTTCATACCAACCTTATTCTTACCACTATCATGCTCAACTACATTGGCTTGTATTTGCTGCTGTGGGGCGTGCATGGTCCCTTAATTGACCCAGACGGATTTGGTTTCCCAGAGTCAGCCATTTTTGCCGATAGCGTATTGCTACCTACCATTATGGAAGACGGCCGCGCTTCCATTAGTATTCTCTTGGCGGTGGTATTTGCTATTGGCTCTGGGATCATTTTGTATCGCACCTTACCTGGGTTTCAGTTGCGAGTATTTGGCTCCGACCAACCTGCTGCACGTTACGCGGGTTATAGCAGCAAGTTTATTGTTTGGAGCGTAATGCTAAGCGCCGGCGCACTGGCAGGTTTTGCTGGGGTGGCAGAAGTGACAGGCCCAATTGGTCAGCTCATCCCACAAGTCTCTCCAGGTTATGGTTACGCCGCCATTATTGTGGCCTACCTTGGCAGGCTAAATCCCTTTGGCATCATTTTCGCCGCATTCTTCATGGGTACTTTATACATGGGCAGCGATTTAGCCCAAATAGAACTCGGTATGCCCACTGCCATCACTGGTTTATTCCAAGGTGTACTGCTGTTTTTCTTACTCGCTTGTGACTTTCTCATTCATTACAAAATAGTCTGGCAGCCCAGCGCGGGCGTAGCGCAACCCTCTTCATCTAGTGCTAAGCAAGGAGCTGCATAATGGACATGGAACTACTGCAACAAATATTGGTAGCAGCAATTAAAACTGGAACCCCCTTGTTATTAGTAGCGCTAGGCGAGCTAATTTGTGAAAAATCTGGAGTACTCAATTTAGGCCAAGAAGGTATGATGTTAATGGGCGCTATGGCTGGCTTTGCCGGTGCCTACTTTACTGGCAACTTAGCCTTAGGTTTATTGCTAGCGGTAATTGCAGGCATGTTAATGGCGGGCATATTTGGGCTACTCTCGTTAAACCTTAATACCAACCAAGTGGCAACTGGCTTAGCGCTTACTATTTTTGGCACCGGTTTAAGTGCTTTCTTGGGTGCAAGCTTGGTTGGCTCTACCATTAACGGCTTTAAGGCGATTTCAATTCCTTTGTTAAGTAATATTCCAATGCTTGGGGCTTTGCTATTTCAGCATGACATTTTGGTATATGGTAGTTTTGCTTTAGTGGCAATAACTTGGTGGGTTGTGAATAAAACCCGCGCAGGTTTAACCTTGCGCGCCGTGGGCGAAAACCCTTATTCTGCCAATGCTCTTGGCATTAAGGTAATAAAAGTTCGTTATATTGCGGTGCTTTTTGGCGGCGCAATGGCAGGCTTAGCTGGCGCTTATATGTCGCTTTCTTATACCCCAATGTGGATGGAAAACATGACCGCTGGCCGCGGCTGGATTGCGTTATCGTTAGTGGTGTTTGCATCATGGCGTGTAGGTTATTTAATGGTAGGCGCTTACCTGTTTGGCGCAGCCTCTATTTTGCACTTAGTGATGCAAGGCATAGGCTTTACCATATCGCCTAACTTGCTAGCGATGATGCCTTACGTGGCAACTATTGTGGTAATGGTAATGATTAGTGCCAACCCAATTCGCCAGAAACTAGCGGCTCCAATGAGCCTAGCGAAACCCTTTGACGCTCGCCGCCATTAATAAGCAGGCCAATTTATTGAAGCAAATACTTCAAGCTAGCCAGCAAACTAACGTATTATGCTTGCCCGCTAGTTTGGAGTAGTCATGACTTATTCGCTGTACCTTGCTCACATCAACGATACCCACTCGCATTTTGAGCCTACTTTGGTTCATTTTGAAGTGACCATAAACCAAGAGGTTTACCAAGTAGACGCATACTGCGGCGGGTATGCACGATTAGCTACAGCGGTAAAACAACACCACGCCTTGGCAACACAAAATAATCGCTCAAGCCTGTTTTTACACGCTGGCGATAGCTTTCAAGGCAGTTTGTATTTTAGCCAGTTTAAAGGTGAAGCTAACGCTCATTTACTCAATTTGATGTCGGTAGATGCCATGACCATCGGCAATCATGAGTTTGATCTTGGCAATGCTCCGGTGTCTAAATTTGTTGATCAGGTTAACTTCCCCTGCCTTGCCGGCAACATGGATTTAAGCCAGGAAGATCAGCAAAAGCATTTACCTTTAGCTCCCCATAACAATCTGTATTACTACAACAACGAGCTGGCCATTGCTAACTATCTGCTTAAGCCCTTAGGCGACCAGCAATTAGCCATTGTAGGCATCACTCACGACCAGATGCACAACATTGGTTGCCCCGATGCCGACTGCCATTTTTTGAACGCCATCGAAACCACTCAAGCTACGGTTAAGCACTTAAAGCAACAAGGCGTAAATCACATCGTCATACTTAGCCATTTAGGTTATGAAGGCGATATTGCCTTAGCCAAAGCCGTGACTGGCATAAGTGTGATTGTTGGTGGCCACTCACACACATTAACCGGCGAGTTTGGCCATTTAGGGCAAGCTTGTACCGGAAATGAAGGCCAATGGCAGAATGGCTGCTTGGTACTACAAGCTGGCAAACATGCAGAATCTATAGGTTTAAGCTGCTTACACTTTGATAAGAATGGCAAGGTTATTAAGCTTGAAGGCGGAACCCAATTTCTTATCGATGATAACTGGCAAGCCAAACAAAACGGGCAGATAGTTTGCAATGAAACTCGCCGTCTCATTAGCGACTATTTGGCTAGCGCCCCAGGGCTATTAAAGTGCTCTGATGATCAGCAAATCAGCGAGATCATCAATCAACAATATCGTCCAGCGGTTGAACAAATGAAAAGCCAAGTAGTGACCAAACTCAGCCAGCCTTTACGCCATAGTAGAATGCCAAATAAAGAGCTACCCAATGGCAGTGAAATTGCGCCGCTAATTTGCCAAGGATTTTACCAAACCTCTGCTGCCAAGCACCCTACCGATTTTGCCTTGCACAATGCTGGCGGCGTTCGCGTATCGCTAAAAGCAGGCCCTTTGAGTAAAGCAGATATTTGCGGTCGTTTGCTGCCCTTCGAAATAACCTTAATGAGTTATTTAATTAAGGGCGAAGATTTAGCCATGGCCATTGAAGGTGCCATTAACAATGCCACTAACAATGGCTTAATGGGTACTGGCGATGGCAGCTTTCCCTACTTTTACAAACTGCGTTATAGCTACCAAGCCCACAAACCTCTTGGGCAGCGCGTTAGCCACATACAACTTGAAGATGAGCAAGGCTGGCAAGCTTTGCAGCTACAGCGGGTTTATCGTGGAGTGTCTTCTGCCTATACCTTGGCAGGTAAAGAAGGCTACGACGCATTATTAAACAGCTGGGATCATCACGATTTAGAACTTAGCATGAGCGACAGTTTTATTGCTTTTGCCAACAACTGCGAATTGTAGCGACCTAGCAATTAGGTCTACATATCAGTCTTAGTTGTTTTCTGTAGGTAGGCCAACTGCTAAGCATAATTTCCTTACTGGATGGGACGGTAAATTGGCTTGTGTTAAGCAAATGTGAGAGACTAAAGATTCTTTATCTCTAAAAGGAGTCACGTAATCTCACCTAAAAAAATTAGATGGCCTCAGTACTACCACCCCAAACACTCTCAAATACACGTTAAGAATCAAATTGATATACCAGCCACTCCGGAAGAAGTTTGGTCTAGCTTGGTGCACGCCCCAAATTGGCCTAGCTGGAACCACAACTCAACCTCAGTGCACATTCTCGACGGCAAAGGGCACGCTTTATCTAAAGGCGCAAACTTTTACTTAAAAACAAAGCTAGCCACCATTAAAGGCACTGTTGTAGAGTTCATCCCCAACAAACGGCTGGCATGGAAAGGTAAAGTCGGCACTGCAGATATGTATCACGCTTGGATTCTCCAGCCTTCGAACAAAGGGTGTAAAATCATCACAGAAGCCACTCGACGCAATGGTCTCACTTGGCTAAATAAATATATTATGTCAAACAAGATTCATTCACATCATCGTAAGTGGCTAAGATCAATACAAGAACAGATTTGCTAAAATACTTGCCGGTTTGCGCCAATAAATAGTAGCTAACTAAATGGAAGATACATTTAGTTGGCCGTCGATGAAGGGATCAAGGACAAAAAATGATAAGAACCATGAGCCGAGCTGACTTTAAAAACTTTTGGCCTAGCTTTAAAGCAATTATCCAAGCCCAGCAAAGTTACGCTTTTGACCCAGACATGAGCGAACAACAAGCCTTTCAGCTTTGGTGCGAACTACCGCTGAAAAGCTTTGTGTTTGAACACAAGCAGCAAATTCTAGGGACTTATTACATCAAGCCCAATGCCATGGGCCCCAGTAAACATATTTGCAATTGTGGCTACATGGTAAGCGAGGCGGCACGTGGCAAAGGTATTGCGCGTAAACTGTGTGAACATTCCCAAGGTATTGCATTAGAACTCGGTTTTAAAGCTATGCAGTTTAACTCAGTAGTATCTAGCAATACCGCAGCAATTTCGCTATGGCACAAGCTCGGCTTTGCGACTATCGGCACCATTCCAAAGGCCTACTTACACCCCAAACTTGGCTATGTAGACAGCTTAATCATGTATAAACAACTTAGCGACTAAGCGTTACTATTCTTAAACAAGTTGCTGGTTTAATCGTTTTTTGTTCCTTCTCTTCTGGTAACTCAACGTTGCACTTAAACAAGCAATTATTAACAAAATCTAAAAACTGTTTCTCACTAACCGCCGTTGTAGTTGCTAGATTCAACACCTACTATTTGAAGCAGCTTAAGGCATTCGCTTTTAGGCTTTCAATTTTAAGATAGGTATCAAGCACATGAGCAAAACCATTTTAATTACCGGTGCAACCGACGGCATTGGTTTAGTTACCGCCAAGCAATTGCTAGAGCAGGGTCATAAGGTGCTGCTTCATGGCCGCAACCCAGCCAAACTCGAGTCTGTTAAAAATCAATTAAGCGTGAATGGCGCGCAAGTAGATACCTTTGTAGCCGACCTATCCAAGCTTGAGCAAGTTGATGAGCTAGCCAAACAAGTAGCAAGCAAGTACAGCAGTTTAGATGTAGTGATTAACAATGCCGGAGTATTTAACATCCCCGAACCGCGCAATGCTCAAGGGCAAGATTTACGCTTTATAGTAAACACCCTCGCCCCATACAAGCTCACCAAAGCGCTACTGCCTTTAATGGGTAAAAGTGGCCGTGTTGTGAACCTATCGTCTGCAGCCCAAGCCACGGTAGATTTAGACGCGCTAAAAGGTAACCGCCAGCTTAGTGACAACTCTGCTTATGCGCAAAGCAAGCTGGCACTAACCATGTGGTCTCGCGAGTTGGGCTTAGCGCTCAAAGACAGTGGCCCAATCGTAGTATCGGTTAACCCTAAATCGCTACTTGGCAGAAAAATGGTGAAAGACGCCTACGGTATTGCTGGCGGCGATTTAAGCATTGGTGCAGATATACTCGTAAGAGCCAGCTTATCAGAAGAATTTAATGATGCTGCAGGCCTATATTTTGATAACGACATCGGCCAATTTGCCTCACCCCACCCCGATGCATTAAACGCCCAAAAATCCGGGCAAGTTGTTGAGTTGATAGAAGCGCTCATCTAATAGCTTAAGCGCTTCTAAACGTTACTAACACAGTGGCGTTTTACTTTTCAGTGTTTCGGTTTTATTAATTACTAGCGGCGTAACTGGTAACAAAAACATTTCGCGATTTGACGCAACAGCAACTCGTTGTCAGGTATTGCGTAGTTAGCCTCGGGCATAATTAATCGTTGATTTAGCAGAACACAAGGCTCATCGTTCGTACTTAAAGACGCCAGCTTAGAAACTTTGCTATAAGTACATAATAACGCATTACTAAACATACTAATTAACACAAATATAGCCATTAGTGCGCTAACTTAGCCATAGTGTTTCTAAAACGACAAGAGAGTTAAGCATGTCTACCCAAGCCATTCTGTTCGATATTAATGAGACTGTGCTCGACTTAAGTGCCTTAAGGCCAAAGTTTCGCCACTACATGGGAAGTGAAAGCCATACAGATACGTGGTTCGCTATGCTCCTTCATTCCTCTAACGTGTGCTTAGTAACAGGCATAAATACTAACTTTAGGGAGTTGGCGCTGGCGGCTTTGCAATCAATTGCAGCACGTTTAGGTAAAAATCTCTCACACGAAAACTACCTTGATATTTTGAGTACATTTACCAGCTTACCCGCTCACAGCGACATAAAACCTGCGCTAACCATACTACGCAAGGCTGGATTTAAGCTTGCCGCTTTTTCAAACTCATCGTCAGAATTGCTTAAGTCTCAACTTAGCCACTCTGGCTTGTTGGCTCATTTCGATGATGTCATTTCAGTAGAAAGTGCTAATACCTTCAAACCATCAATAACCGCTTATAATTATGCAGTAGAACGGCTGGCTCTTCCTCCGAACAATATCCGTTTGGTTGCCACTCACGATTGGGATACCCATGGAGCATTAAGTGCTGGCTTAAAAGCAGCCTATATCAATAGACTAAATGTCCCTTACAATCCACATTATGTAAAGCCTGATATCGCTGCTGGTAACATGCACGATATCACTAAACAAATCATTGAAAGGTGAAGACAAAAGCACCAATTAATCCACTTAATTTAGCTGAGGAAAAAGTAATTGCAGCAATACTTGGTTCACTAAGCATTTTTTTATTTCAGCTACTTATGAGACTAACTGTGTTAACCAGTAAATGGACCTAGATGTCGCCAATTCACTACGACACCAATAGCAATGGGTTCTTTGTTGTTTGGTTTTGTGTCCGCAATCTAAACAGGAATGAATGGCCGGCTTGGTTACTTTGCCATCCCTCACTCCATCTTGTTTAAAAGGTCAGTCTCAGATAGGCCTACCTGTTTCGACAATCACTCCGACATTGCTTAATTCGCTAGCCTAAGGTGTTGATTCACTCTTCCAAAAACTCGATACTTCTTGAGTTGTTATTCGCTCGAAACCGAGTTCTGTGTGCCTTTAGCAGCATTCCTATCAATTTGACCAGCCTGAAACAAATCCCAAATAAAACCAAGCATACTAACTTCCGGTATTGCAAAACTATTTATCTAGTTATTCCAAACCTAGAACTAAAAGCTATCACTTTGTATATCTATAACCAACGATAAAAGCGCCCTAAGCAATCTTTGTCTACTCAAGACTAAGCAAATACTGGTGCGTCAAAATCTTCTGCTTCGTCGCTGTATACACAAACATTTGAATCTTCTACTAAGCCTGTTTCTGCAACACAATGGGTTTGAAAAAACTCACTAATTTCTTTGCGTTGGCAGTGTGCTTCAAAGCTTTCTTTATCCGCCCAAATCTCTTGAAAGGCGATGGGATAACCAGTGCCCTGAGCAAAGGGGTTGTCAATTTGGCGTGTAACCGTGTATTGAATACAGCCATCTTCGCGCAAGGTGTTTGGCTCTAACGCTTGCAATACTTTAAACAGCTCGTTTTGCTTACCAGCTTTAGGTTTAAACATGGCAATACAATAGATCTTTTTAGACATTAGGCTTCCTTAATAAAGCGGCGAGCTGAGCTCGCCATTCTTAAAAAGATCAATAATAAGCCTTTGTGCGGGCAAACGCTGCAACTAATTGGCTATTAGCAAGCTCTATAGCGCTGGGTTTGCATCGCCAATAAGCGTTTGTAGGCTAACTCTTGACGCAGAGCTGGCGAGCCTTCGCACCAATTATATTCCAGCGGCTCCCAAAGTGGATCTTTAGGTGATAAACCCAAAGCCTCAATATAACTTGCCTTGGCCACTACATATTGGCTTTTGTAGGGGAGGATCACCCCACCCTGCTTGGCTTGCAGAGCCAGAGCCTCTGGATAATTGGCGCACCAATGATTAAGCAAGGCCATACAAGCAGGCGAGTACCAAAACTTGCCGCTATCTTGTTGCATGGTTTGCTTGTGCTGACACGACAATACACTTTGGGCGTGTTGCCAGTCTTTAAAGCCCGCTTCTCGCGCTACATACAACAAGGCATGTTTTAGTTGTGGTGATTTGTCTTTAGCTAAACTTGCCAATGGGGAATCGGCAGTATGGCGCTGTTTAAGCAAAATTTTACTGCGAATTTTAAGTTCTTCAACGGCAGATAACATCTCTATGCTCCTAAATACTTAAGTTGTTCCCCGCAAAACAATATTCAGAATGACATACAGTGTCGTAATGATGTGTAACTAAGCATGTGCTTACACACTTGGTATTTAGGGTGAGTTCCTCTTGGCGGGCAGGCGCCCCTTAGCACCTGCCAACATTCTGCCAAAGCTATTTTGATTATACAAGTAAACTCTAAAGGCCATTAATTCTATGATTGTTGAGCACTTGGTTTGAATTGAGCCGCTGCTGAAGATTGCTGCTCAGGTAATAGTAAACTGAGTATGATTGCCACTAAACCACCTGAGGTAACAGCTGAACCAAAGATGTTTTGAACCAGTTTAGGCGCGTGTTGTAATAGGTCGGGTACCATTGTCACGCCTAAACCTACGCCAAAAGAAACGGCCATAATCAGCAATTTACGTCGACAAAGTGTTTCGCTAGCAATAATTTTAATTCCCGCTGCCGCCACTGTACCAAACATTACCAAGGTGGCTCCGCCTAACACTGGTTTAGGAATTTGCTGTAAAACAGCGCCCAAAATAGGGAACAATCCCAACACCACCAGTATTAACGCAATGTAATAACCGATGTACCGACTAGCTACGCCGGTTAGTTGAATCACTCCATTATTTTGGCTAAAAGTGGTGTTTGGAAAAGTGTTAAAAACAGCGGCAATTAAGGAGTTAACGCCATCGGCTAGCACTCCGCCACGTACTCGTTTTAAGTAGCGGTCTCCTTTAATCTCTTGCTGCGAGATAGCGCAGTTAGCGGTAATATCGCCCGCCGATTCTATTGCCGTAATAAAGTAGATAAGCGCAATAGGAAGAAAGGCCACCCAGTCAAAACTAAAACCATATTTAAAAGGAATAGGAATACTCACCCAAGGTTGCGAGCCTAGCGAAGAAAAGTCTACTTTCCCCATAAATAGCGCGATTAACATACCAGCGAGCAAGCCAATAACAATTGATGAGAGGCGCAGCCAAGGATTTGCCGAACGGTTTAAAGCAATAATAATTGCCAACACAGTGAAGCCTAAGCCTAGGTTTTGTAAGCTACCAAAATCGGCAGCTTTAAAGCCCCCCGCCAAATCGGTCATGCCTACTTTTATCAGCGAAATACCAATAATAGTAATCACTATTCCGGTCACCAATGGAGTGATGATTTTCTTCATCTTAACCAGCATTTGCGATAAGAAAATCTCAATAAAAGCGCCTAAAAAGCAAATACCAAATATTAACGACAATATTTCTTCGGGACCGCCGCCTTGGCTTTTAGCAATAAAGCCTGCCGCCAATATAGAGCCTAAGAAAGCGAAACTGGTACCTTGCACACAAATCATGCCTGCGCCAACAGGGCCCAATTTTTTGGCCTGAATGAAGGTACCTACACCTGATACGATGAGCGCCATACTAATTAGGTAGGGAATATGCGCGCCTAAGCCTAATACGCCGCCAATAATCAAAGTTGGCGTTATCACACCAACAAAACATGCCAATACATGTTGTAGCCCAGCGAAAAAAGCTTCTGCTACTGGAGGCCTCTCGTCTAGGTGGTACAACAGCTCTTTTGGTATCGCTTTTTCCTTATTAGCGTTCATGCTTTGCTCCCTATTATTAAGCTAAATCACAAGCAGATATTTGACCACTAGGTCAGCTTAATAACGCAAGTAACTTGCCAACTAGCATCACCTCCTCTAGTAAAACTTGGGTAACGCCCACTAATCACCACTTAGTAAGTAACATGCAATACACATATTCCTTACATCTACATTAAGAGCCATAGGCTAAGCTAACTACACACGCTTAGCTTTGGTGCGTAGCGTTGATAAGTTGCACCAAAAAACGCCATAAATAAGCATAAGGCTGCTAACAATTAAGACATCTATTTACAACAAAACTTGTATTCACTGTGTTCTTTGACTTAAATCAAAAAACATGACCAAGTGGCCAGCTTTTTGCTACCACTAATCAAAACCCGAAACACCGAACAATTGAAACGGAGTTCTTAATGAAACTAAATAAATGGATAAGTGCTGCAGCCTTTGCTGTAACCAGCTTGATAACACCAGCCAGCATGGCCGCCGACGAGCCACTAAAAGTAGGCTTTGTATATGTAGGACCAGTGGGTGACCACGGTTGGAGTTATGAGCACGACCAAGGCCGGATTGAAATGGAACAGCACTTTGGCGGTAAAGTAAGTACCACCTTTGTTGAGAATGTTCCCGAGGGCGCCGATGCAGAGCGAGTGATTACCCAATTGGCTAAATCGGGTCACGACGTCATTTTCACTACATCCTTTGGTTTTATGAACCCAACTATCAAAGCCGCTAAACGTTTTCCTAAAGTTACCTTTGAACACGCTACCGGCTACAAACGCAGCAAAAACGTGTCTACTTATGTATTACGTACCTACGAGGGCCGCTATGTGTCTGGCGTAGCCGCTGGCATGACGACCAAAACCAATGTGATTGGTTACATTGCCTCGTTCCCTATTCCGGAGGTGATCCGTGACATTAACTCGGTGTACTTAGGCGCGAAAAGCGTAAACCCAGACGTGCAAATTAAGATTGTATGGGTAAATACGTGGTACGACCCAGGTAAAGAAGCAGACGCAGCCAACGCCTTAATGGACCAAGGTGTCGACATTATTTTGCAACACACCGACAGCCCTGCCCCACTTATTGCTGCCGAGAAGCGCGGCGTAATGGGCATTGGTCAAGCATCAGATATGAGCCAATTTGCTCCTACTGCTCACATGTTCTCGGTTCGAGATGTATGGGCACCCCACTACATTCGCACCGTAGAAGAAGTAATAGCGGGTTCTTGGAAGCCAGAAGATTACTGGGGTGGTTTTGCAGAAGACATTCTACAAATTGTTTCAGTTAACCCAGCCTTACCCGACGACGTAAAAACCGCCATTAGCGAAACCGAAGCCAAGATAAAATCAGGTGAATTTCATCCCTTTACTGGCCCTATGAAAGATAACAGCGGCAAAGAGGTGATCCCAGCGGGTAAAACACTTAACGACCAAGAGCTAGCTGGCGTGATGTGGTACGTAGAAGGCATCGACGCTACGATTCCTAAGTAAACCTAGACCCTAAGTCCTAAATAAGTGCCCAGCTAAGCTGGGCCTTTACTGCGAGAATGAGATGAATTTAGCCCTACCCATTATTGATATTTCTACGCTAGATAATAGCGATAGTCAGCACTGGCAAGAAACCATTCAAGCCATTGATTCTGCCTGTCGTGACAAGGGCTTTTTTTATGTGACCGGTCATGGCATTCCTGGCGAACAATTTGCTGCTATGCAAGCCATGGCTGCTAAGTTCTTTGCTCTTAGTGAACAAGAAAAACAAAAGATCAATATTCAGCACTCGGCCAACCATAGAGGTTGGGGACAAGTAAGCGCCGAGCAACTAGACCCAAGCGGCCCTAAAGACTGCAAAGAGACCTTTGATATGGCTTTAGATCTTAGCCCTTATCATCCACAAGTTGCGCGTTACCCACAGTTGTACGGACCAAACCAGTACCCAAATCTTGACGGCTTTATCCAACTTTTGCAGCAGCATTACGAACTCACTTTGCAAGTTGGCCTCAAAATACTTAAAGCCATGGCTTTAGCCTTGGGCCAAAGCGAAGACTTTTTTAGCAAGCATTTTAGCTGCCCGATTAGTGTGCTGCGCTTAATTCATTATCCACCTCAGCAACAAAATGATAACGGCGCTGGCGCACACACAGACTATGGCTGCATTACCTTGCTTTATCAGGATCAAACCGGTGGTCTACAGGTACAAGATCGCAACCAACAGTGGCTAGATGCTCCTCCAGTGGAGAATAGCTTTGTGGTAAATATTGGCGATTTAATGCAGCGCTGGACCAATGGACATTACAAGTCTACGCCGCATAGAGTACTTAGTCCAAAACAGCAAACTACTCGCTTTTCAATGCCATTTTTTGTAGAGCCAGACTTTGATACTCCAGTGAATACTCTCGCGAGCTGTTTAGCTCCTGGGGAACAAAGTCAGTATCCCGAAATAACGGCTGGTGAATGGATACTATCGCGCTTTGCCGATACTTACGCTTATAGAAACGACCAGCAAGAATAAAAAATTTGACCAAAAAGCTGACCAAACAGTCAGATTAATGACTGCAAATTTTTCGGAGCAATCATGTTACAACTTATGATTAACGACCAAGCCATCACCTTAAGCCAGCAAGCGGCAGATACCATGCTGCTTAGCTTTTTACGCGAGCGACAAGGTTTAGTGGGCAGTAAAGAAGGTTGCGCCAGTGGCGATTGCGGTGCATGCACCGTAGTAATGGTGAGCCAAGATCAGCAACAACAACTTAGTTACAAACAAATAAACAGCTGCATTACGCCCTTACATTCTTTGCACGGTAAACAAATCATCACCGTTGAATACCTAAAGCAAGGCCAAGAGCTACATCCCGTTCAACAAGCCATAGTAGATAAACATGGCAGCCAATGCGGTTTTTGTACGCCTGGTTTTGTGATGTCTTTATATGCCTTATCCCGTCAAACAACTAAACCCGATCATCCCGAAGAATTTTTAGCTGGCAACTTGTGTCGTTGCACTGGTTATGGGCCACTTATCGAAGCCGCCAAGCAAGTAGCTGCAGCGCCAGCGGCCAAGGATCATATCCAAGAAAATGAGTCCGCCGTGCAGTACTGGATGGGGCAATGTGACAAGTTAGAAAGTGAACACTACTGGCAGCCTACTAGCCGCAGTGAGCTAGCCAGCATTCGCGCAGAGCACCCTCACGCCAAATGGATAGGCGGCGGTACCGATTTAGCATTAGAAGTTACTCAACAGTATCAACGCATTGATGAAATTATCGACTTAACCGCCCTTCCAGAGCTCACTGGCATCGAGCGCATCAACAATGGCTGGCGCATAGGAGCAGCAGTAAGCTTAGATAAAGTTCATGCATTTATGGCACAGCACTACCCCACTACCGACGAAATTTTTGCTCGCTTGGGCAGTATTACCATTCGTCACCGCGCTACCCTTGGTGGCAGTTTAGGCAATGCCTCACCCATCGGTGACATAGCTCCATTGCTAATTAGCCTAAACGGCAAAATTGAAGTAGATGATGGCACCACTACCGAGCTTTACGCACCGGAAGACTACATCACAGGCTACCGCGAAACGCGCTTAAAACCACAACAGTGGATTAGCGCCATTCACCTGCCAGATTTGTCTCCAACACTTAAACATCAAATCTACAAGGTGAGTAAACGTTATGAAGACGACATCGCCACCGTGGTATTGGCGGTAGCTATGGAGTGCGATAACCAAGGCAGAGTAAGCCACTGCGTTATCTCAGCAGGAGGCGTGGCGGCTAAGTCGGTGCGCTTAAGCCAGCTAGAAGACTGCATATTGGGTGAAGTCTTCAACAACAACAAACTCAAGCAGCTACAAGCCCTAGTGCCGCAGTATGTAAAACCCATTGATGATGTGCGAGCCAGCGCAGCTTATAGGGTGTTGCTGGTACAAAATCTATTAAAACGCTTCTACCTCTATAGCCAACAATTACCCACGAGGTTAGCCGCCCATGCGTAAATTAACTACTCAGCACCTCGAGCAAACTGCGCCAAGCCAAGTAGTGGGTAAATCGATTCCCCATGAGAGTGCAGCCAAACAAGTCGCTGGCGAAGCGCAGTTCATCGACGACTATAACCTGCCAAGTGGTTGCTTGCATGCTGCAGTCATCACTAGCCAAGTAGCCAAAGGTAAAGTACTTGCGCAGCACTTAGATTCGCTGCAACAACACCCCGATGTAGTTGCGGTAATTCGCTGCCAGGATATCCCCGGGCACCGGGATATTGGCCCGATATTTAAAGGCGACCCGCTGTTAAGTGAGAACGAGATTAGCTACTTTCAGCAGCCTATAGCCCTAGTTCTTGCTCATAGCCACCAACTCGCATGGCAAATTGCCCACCAAGCCAATCAAGAGCTAGTGCAATACCAAAGCGCCGATACGCTAGCGCTAAGTAAGCAAGATATTAGCGATTTAAGCCAGCCCAATGCAACGGTGCGCCCAAGCCATTGCATGGGTAAACAAATAGCTGATGCCGTGCTAGATCGCAGTGAACTGCAATTAGTTGGTGAACAACATATTGGCGGGCAAGAACACTTTTATTTAGAAGGACAAGTAAGCCTCGCCCAGCCAACCGAAGATGGCGGCATTATGCTTTACACCTCTTCACAGCACCCTAGCGAAGTACAAAAGTTAGTAGCTGAAGTATTAGGCATTGCGTTTCAACAAGTTACCGTAGACATGCGCCGCATGGGCGGCGGCTTTGGCGGTAAAGAAACCCAAGCCGCTCAATGGGCGTGCTTAGCCAGCCTTGCAGCCTGGCATTGCAATAAACCTGTGAAAATACGCCTACCGCGCAGTATAGATATGGCTGTAACCGGCAAGCGCCATCCTTTTTATAACCGATACCAACTAGGTTTAAGCGCCGAGGGAATCATTGAAAGTGCTAAGTTAGAAGTGAATGGCTTGTGTGGCCACTCGCCTGATTTATCCGACGCGATTGTGGATAGGGCGATGTTTCATAGCGACAACGCCTACAGCTTAGGCGAAGCCGAAGTCGTAGGTAATCGATTAAAAACCGATACCGTTTCACATACTGCCTTCCGCGGCTTTGGTGGCCCACAAGGCATGATCTTAATTGAACAAGCTATGCAAGACATCGCAATTGCTACCGGCCAAGATGCCTTAGATGTGCGTTACAAAAACCTCTATCGCGATGGACATGCCACCACCCACTACGGCATGCCGGTAGAGCAACATCAAGACCAGCTTAACTTAATTAAACAATTAGAAGTGAACGCAGATTACCGCGCGCGTCGTCAGCAAATAAATCAATGGAACAACTCTAACTCGCTGATCAAAAAAGGCCTTGCCTTAAGCCCTGTAAAATTTGGTATTTCATTTACCGCCAAACACCTTAACCAAGCAGGCGCGCTGCTGCATGTGTATACCGACGGCAGTGTTCAGCTAAACCATGGCGGGACCGAAATGGGCCAAGGTCTGCATACCAAGGTTCAGCAGATTGTGGCGCAAACTTTGGGCATTCCATTTAGCTATGTACTCATTACATCTACCCGCACCGACAAAGTACCGAATACCTCGCCCACGGCGGCTTCTTCAGGCAGTGATTTAAACGGGATGGCTGCGCATAATGCGGCGAAAGAAATCAAACAACGTCTGCTTGAATTTGCCCAGCAACATTACCAGCTTACAGCAGAGCAAATCACCATAAACCAAGGCCAAGTTAAAATCGCCGAGCAAACCATTAGCTGGGCGGAGTTAGTGCAACAAGCTTACATGCAGCGAGTGTCACTCTCAGCGACTGGCTTTTATAAAACACCTAAAATTTGGTACGACCGCGAACAAGCGCAGGGGCGGCCGTTTTTCTACTTTGCACTGGGCGCCTCCGTTAGCGAAGTGAGCATTGATACGCTAACTGGAGAAATGAGCGTGGATCGAGTAGACATTCTGCATGATGTAGGCACCAGCCTTAATCCGGCCATCGACATTGGCCAAATAGAAGGCGCTTTTATTCAAGGCCTAGGCTGGCTTACTAACGAAGAACTGGTATGGGACAAAAAAGGCAAATTGCTGAGTAATAGCCCGGCAAACTACAAAATCCCTACTATTGGCGACTACCCCGAACAAATGAACATTACCTTGTTCGACCAAGCCAACCCTGAGCACAGCATCTACCGTTCTAAAGCAGTGGGCGAGCCACCTTTTATGTTAGCCATTAGCGCTTGGTGTGCCATTTACGATGCAGTAACGTCAATCAGCCAACATAAGCTACCAGCGCAGTTAGATTCTCCTGCCACCAGCGAGCGCATTTTAATGGCTTGCCAAAAGCAATATGAGTTTATGGAGGTACAAGATGAGTGATTGGCAATCCCGCTTTTTACCCAATAACTGGTTAGATGCCTGCAGCTATCTTAAGCAGCAACAGCAGCCATTTTGTATTGCGACCATTGTGGCCGAGGCTGGTTCTGTGCCGCGAGCAACAGGCGCTAAAATGGTGATAAGTCAGCAACAACAATTCGATACCTTAGGTGGTGGAAATTTAGAGTTCTCGGTGATCAAGCATGCCCGTGAGCAATTAGAAAAGGGAACAAAATCTAATCACATTGAACGCTTTTCCTTAGCTGCAGATCTAGCCCAATGTTGTGGGGGCGCAGTACAAGTATTGTTCGAATACTTCTTGGTTGATCAGCCACTTATCACCATTTATGGGGCGGGACATGTAAGCCATTGTTTATGTGAAATACTGGCGAAACTACCGGTCCAAGTACAAGTCATTGATAATCGCCAGCAATGGCTAGATTCAATTAGCCAATTTGGTGTGAACACCCACTATCACGCACAGCCAGAAAATAGCGTAGCAGAGTTAACAGCCAACTCTTATGTTGTCATTCTAAGCCAAGACCACAGCTTAGATTTCGCGCTTAGTTTAGCTGCGCTGCGCCGAGGAGATTTAGCCTTTGTAGGCGTGATTGGCTCTCAAACTAAAGCCCAACGATTTAAGTATCGCTTAGCCGAACAACTTAAAAATCCGGCACGCTGTGATCAACTCACCTGCCCTATTGGCCTAGCCGATGTAAGTGGGAAATTACCCATGCAAGTCGCGGTGTCGATTAGTGCCCAGCTGATCACGCTGCTAGAAAAACACGCTAAAACCAGTGGCAGGGACCAACAAAAACAACAATGGGAATCTAGCAATACTCTGCGAAAACAACTTGCGGGAGAACAGCTCAATGAATGATGACGAAAAACATCTTAAGCTGCTAAACAATCTTCCACACAGTCAATTCGTTAGCGAAATGGCCAGTATTTGCAGTAGCAAAACATGGCAAACCACCATGGCAACATTGCGCCCCTTTCAATCGGTTGAGCAGTTTATCTCTATGGCGAAACAAGCCTTTAGTCAGCTAACAGAGAACGATTGGCTGGAGGCTTTTGCGGGTCATCCAATGATTGGTGATTTAACCAGCCTTCAAAAAAAGTACAGCCAAGCCAAGCACTTAAGCGAAGCAGAGCAAGCACAAGTTAACCATGCTCAACAAGCCACTCTTAGTGCTTTACTAGAACTTAATCAGCGTTATTTAAACCGATATGGCTTCATTTTTATCGTATTTGCTAGCGGTAAATCCGCCGAGGAAATGCTGCACATATTGGAGCAGCGCTACGGGAATAGCCGCGAGCAAGAATTACACAATGCTGCCGAACAACAACAACGCATTAGCCTGCATAGAATGGAGAACTTATTTTGAGCACCTTAAGCTGTCATGTACTCGATACCACTTGTGGCCAGCCCGCAGCAGGTGTTGCGGTAGAAATTTATCGCTTTGGTGAAAGCCAAAGCTTAGCCAAAGGCTTAACCGACCAAGACGGGCGTTATAAGTTTGAACAATTAGACTTACCCAGCGATTGCTACTGCCTACGCTTTATTACCGAAGAATACTGCCTAGCGCACTTCCAGCAATGCTTTTTTCCTTTAGCCGATGTGGTGTTTATTAGTGATGAACAACAAGCCCATTACCACATCCCGCTGCTGTTGAGCACCTTTAGCTATTCCACTTATCGAGGCAGCTAAAATGACGCGACAGTTCCACCGCGGGAGTATTTTACACTTTCCAAAGACCACTATTGCACCTAGCGATAATTACCAATATTTACATGATGGCATGTTGGTTGTTGAGGATGGTCTTGTTCAACACCTTGGGGATGCGCAAAATTACTTACGCAACAACCCCGAAATACAAGCGGCTGTTATTCAGCATCATGGCCTTGTTATTCCCGGGCTTATCGACAGCCACGTGCACTACCCTCAGGTAGAGATTATTGCCAGCTATGGCAAGCAACTATTGGATTGGTTAAACACTTACACCTTTCCTACTGAGCAACAATTTGTTGAAGCCGCCTATGCTCGTGCCCAAGCCGAGTTCTTTTTGCAACAACTGTTTGCCCACGGCACCACCACAGCTAGTGTATATGCAACCGTTCACCCGCAATCGGTAAGCAGCTTTTTTGAGGCGGCAGAAAGCTACAATGCACGAATGATTTGCGGCAAAGTATTGATGGACAGAAACTGCCCCACCGCGCTGCAAGATAGCGCTGAATCTGGCTATCGAGAGAGCAAGCAACTGCTGGAGCAATGGCACAAAAATGGTCGGCAACTTTACGCAATTACGCCGCGTTTTGCCCCCACCAGTAGCGAAGCGCAATTAGCTAAAGCGGGTCAATTAGCCAAAGAGCACCCAGATAGCTTTATTCAAACTCACTTGTCAGAAAACCCCAGAGAGGTACAGTGGATTAACGAACTGTTCCCCGATTACTCTGACTACCTGGCAGTGTACGAAGCGCATGACTTAGTGCGAGAGCGTTCGCTATTTGGCCATGGCATTCATCTTACCGACCGTGAGTATTTAGCCTTGGCAAGTTCAGGCGCAACCATCAACTTTTGCCCCTCATCTAACTTGTTTTTAGGTAGCGGTTTATTTAACTACCAACGCGCCCAAGCCAATGGCGTGGCCGTAGCGCTTGCTAGTGATGTAGGCGGTGGCACCAGCTTAAGCATGTTTGCTAACCAAGCCGATGCCTACAAAGTTTGCCAACTGCAACAAGCCAGCTTAAGCCCCTTCGATTCATTGTATTTATGTACTCAAGGCGCAGCAGTGGCAATGGGTATTGAAAGGCAGGTGGGCAATTTAAATGTAGGCAGCGAAGCCGATTTTATTGAACTAGATATGCACCCTACTCCGATGCTTAGCCAGCGCTTAAATAAAGCCAGCAGCTTAAGTGAGAAATTATTTGCCATTAATACCCTAGGTGATGACCGCGTAATAAACGCCACCTATGTAGCAGGTAAGCAAGTTTACAAAAAAGGACAACACTATGTGGCCACAGCTGTATGAATGGTTAGCCCTCTTTATTAAATGGTTTCATGTAATCGCTGGCATTGCATGGATAGGCGCTAGCTTTTATTTTGTTTGGTTAGATAACAACCTAAAAACGCCGCCAGAATGGAAAAAGCAAAAAGGCATTAAAGGCGATTTGTGGGCGGTGCATGGCGGCGGTTTTTACGAAGTAGCCAAGTACCAAGTGGGCCCAGAAAAAATGCCAGAAAAACTGCATTGGTTTAAATGGGAAGCCTATAGCACTTGGCTTAGTGGCACATTGCTGCTTTTTTGGATCTACTACCTTCGCGCCGATGCCTATCTAATTGATCCACAAGTTATGGCTTTAACCAGCTATCAAGCTATTGGCCTTGGAATTGGCGGCATTGCGCTTGGTTTTGCCATTTATGAAGGTTTACTGCGCTCACCGATTGCTAACAAACCTTTGCCCTTAAGCCTTTGTTTAATCGTTATAGGTGCACTGTTTTGTTTTGGTTTTACTCAAGTATTTAGCGGTCGTGGTGCCTTTATCCACATGGGCGCATTAATTGGCACCATTATGGTGGCTAATGTGTGGATCAAGATTATCCCAGGACAGCGACAAATGGTGGCACAAGTTAGCGCTGGCGAGCCCGTTGACCCCGCGCCCGGTCTCGAAGCTAAAAAGCGCTCGGTGCACAATAACTACCTCACCTTGCCAGTCATTTTCTTGATGATTAGTAACCACTATCCAATGATTTATCAGCACAGCCATAGTTGGTTAATCCTCTGTGCGCTGATCGGCTTAAGCGCTTGGATCCGCCATTACTTCAACCTAAAGCACCAAGGCGTTCAAAAGCCCAGTATTATTGTCAGCGGCGCTGCAGGTTTGCTGTTAATGGCGGTGTTTTTAAGCTGGAGTAACGCTAATCGCCCTGTGCAGGCTCAAGATCAAAACAACAATGAGCTAAACGCCGAGCAGGGCCAAGTAATGGCAATTATTCAGCAGCGCTGTACCACTTGTCACAGCCGCGTGCCTACAGACGACACCTTCACCGCGGCACCAGGCGGGGTAAATTTAGATACTTGGCAAGATGTAGAGCGCTGGAAAGCACGGATTGTAGAACGCTCATTTGTTAGCCAAGACATGCCGTTTTTGAATAAAACACAAATTACTGTTGGCGAACGGCAACTACTTAATCAACATTTAAGCAACTAAAGCTGCTCTCAACGAAGTTTATCAACCCAAGCTGTTGCAAATACAGCCTGGGTTAATTTATTACTTTAGATCTAAGCAAAGTGGTTTTGCCTCAACAACTGGCACATCGCTAAATGTCCCCCGCATACACCTGCCGGATTAGCCGCTTTGCCATCTTGCTCTCGCACCTTAGCATTGCTCACTCGCACAAATCGCCAATGCTGAATGTTGTAAAACGGGGCGATAACAGCACTGCCTTCATCATTTAAGGGAAATCTCGCTCAGTCATTTGTTCGCCTGAATCAAAATGTTTAACCGCGCGGCGTTGCTCAATGGCTGTAAATAGTTCAATGATTATTCCTTAAGCTTTATAGGTAACTAAGGTCTGTTGATCTTTGCTGATGGTTTTTGCAGCAATTTATTAGCCATTTAGGCAAGGCAGTGAGTGTGCAGTTAAGTAGGCTTAATAATCACTCGCTAACGCTGAATAAATGGCTAAGAAATGCTGCCCGAAGGCTTCGGATAAGCGAACTTTACTCTTTGTTAAGCACTTCTTGCTTAGCCCACTAGGCTTCTAAGTGCTCGCCGCGATTAAAGCCCGCTTATCTCGAACAAAATTTCAACACCAAAGATCAACACCAAAGATCAACAGACCCTAATTAAGACCTTGACTTACGTTGCCACCAGCTTAATTTCACAGGGTTTAAATGATAATCCCGTTTTTGCAAAAGAAACTGTTGATAAAAACTACACAATAGTCTTAGAAAAGTGCGTTTAGCGTCCGTTATATTCAACAAAAAATTGTGAGCAATAACTGGAATTTTGATTGGCCTTTAGCAAAAATAATTCGCTAAAATACTTTGGCTTCTAGCCACTTTTCAGCAAACTAAGGTATAAGGCGTGAGCCAAGAACTGTATATAAGAAAACCCGAGCGCAGCGATTTAGAAGAGCTAAGCGAGTGCTATCAAAACAGTGAGATATTTCATCGCCCCTGGAGCTATCCACCAAAAAACGTGCGCGCTTATTTAGAAGAAGAACATCGCTATTTTGTTTGCCTGCAAGCAACGGGTGAAATAGTCGGTACTTTTAATATCTCGGCTATCATTCGCGGCCATTTTCAATCAGCTTACCTTAGTTACGAAGTCTTTCATCCTCACCAAGCCCAAGGCTATATGCGAACAGGCATTCGCTTAGTATTAAAAGAAGCCTTTGAAGAGCTCAATCTGCATCGCTTAGAAGCCAATATCCAACCTGCCAATAAAGCTTCAATAGCATTAGTAGCAAAAGCAGGATTCGTGAAAGAAGGTCTATCAAAAAGCTACTTAAACATTGGTGGTAAAGGATGGAAAGACCACGAACGCTGGGCGATTATCAATCCTAAATGGCGAAGTGAATAAACCGCACAAGCACTGAAAACACCAATATGTATCCAGCTTGGTCTAAGATCTAGAAACCCTTTCAAATAACTAGGTTTTGGCATGAGCATCATTAGCAATATTTTGAGTAATACCTCTCTTTGGGAGCTTATGGTACTAGCAGCTGTGATTTACATTGCAACTCAACCAGAGCTTCGCAAGCGGATCACTAAGCTCAAGTTTGGCGAATTTGAACTAGAGCTACAAAGCCTAAAACAAGAAGTAGAGAAAGGTAAAGAAAAGATTGTTGAACTAGAAGCAGAGATCGAAAACGATAGACGCCAGTTCGAAGATATTCTGCAAAATTTTGACCCTCATGCCCCGGTTAGCCAATTGGCTGAAGCTAGACAAGCAATCATCGCCGAAGCACGCAATTTATCGGAAACTGATTCCCTAGCAGATTATCTTCGCTTAAGCGCTTCAGCAAAAGAGCTTTACGTTGCCGCAGTAAGTATTAGGGAAAAAAGGCCAGTGTCGCTGTTGCCAGAGCTGATCCGTTTTTTAGATGAACTAGCCAGTGACAGCCAGCTTGGAGGATTTAGGCTAAACACCATTTGGACCTTAACCAGCGGCTTACATCGTACGCTAATTGCCTGTATTCGCGATGGTGTGACACCAATGCCTGATCAGCAAACCTTAGCTTATGCTCAGCAAGTTTTACTTAAACTCAACAACCATCCAAAAGTAAGAGCCGACCGCCCCGACGCCCCACTAAAAGGCATACAAGGCCCAATTAAACATGCACAATCTTGGTTAGAGAAAGCGATAGCAGGGGCTAATAACAGCGAGTAGTAATTAGCTCAGCATTCACGCAAAACGATAGCAATACACTTAGCCGCTAGCTGGGGTTAAGCTCCCAATAAGGCTGCTCTGCGGCTAAGTGCACTATGGAAAAATTGACAAAAGCTCTCGCCTTGGCGGGCAAAAATTGACGCTCTGAAAACACTGCATAAATGCCAGTATTTTTTGTGATGCTAATTATTCAAAATGACAATAATTGAATCGGCTGATTTTTTCTTGACCCGAGGCAATACTCTCAAATAAGGTAAGCGCGAATAAACTAATACTACAGGATGTAATTCATGGCACAGGCAGATATCGCTAACTTTGTTGAAGTTCTTACTAAAGATCCCGATCAAATTCGCTTTGAAGATAGTATGAAAATTATTGACGCAAACTACGAGTTCACGCCAAGTGCATTTAGTAACGGCAAGCAAAACAATGCCGAAGGTGAAAACTCAGGTTCATGCAAAGTATTTGCTTTTGGTCAATTAAACAGATTAAGTAAACAACAGACCCTAGCCTTGTTTGGTCAATACTACCAAGATGTATTGTCTACGCCATACGGTGACGACCACCAAAATATTCGCCAGTTTATTAAAAATGGTTGGGATGGCATTAGCTTCAGCCAAGTGGTCTTAACTGAGAAAAAATAACAACGTTATTTTGTTGACGCTAATAACTTAGAGGGTCAACCCATAGCTCCGAATTCTGATAAATAGGGTTTGGAGCTAACAGGTTATTTTCAATAACAAATAGCCTTTTATTTTTAATATCAGAACGAATGATAGAGTTGCTATGATAAGAGTTAAATATACGGTCAAACTCTCCACTATGATGTAATTTCCAAAGCCCCGCCTCCAAGCGGCGTTTCAATTTAGGCTCACTAGCTGAAACAAAGAAAAAAACCGGTAACTGAATATAAAGGGCTTTGGTTTGCTCAATTTGCATATTTGGATACCTGTCCGTTCTTTCTTCAAACTCATAAAAAATTTCATTAATGCCACGAATAAAATAATCAAAACGCTGAAGATGTAACATACCAAACAAGCCTTCGTATGAGCTGCTAGTGACTACCGTAAAACCTTGAGGCTTTAAAATTTTAGTGGTACTCCACTGTAAACCTAATCCAGCCCTTAATGGTTTTAACTCCTCTAAAGACTTAATGTCTGCAAATAGCTGAGTGTTGCTGCGATTAATGAGTAATAAGCGATAACCCAGCAACCCCCGGTATATAGGGAAATAGATGGGGGATATGGCATTTTCCCACTCTATATTATTTGGCGCAGAGTATACGTTTATAAGTTTGCCAGTAGCTAATGCTTGCAACGCTCGGCTGCGCTTCAACAGCAAGGGAGAAAAGCTTATCTCATAATCCCCAAACTCCTCTTTAGTCGCTTCTAAAGCAGCAGTAATCAACTGTAATGGATAATCATCTCGTTTATCTAGCTCAGAGTGAGGTCGATTATAGCGTACGATATCAATAGCACTTGACTTAAACACCAATAAACACATGCTTAACGCGACTAAACGAAAAAGCATTAACACTTTATTTTCATTTTTATTATTAATAGGTTATACCTAAAACTAAATTCACCCATTAAACCAAGTATAGCCAAATATAGCTCAGCTGAAATCTTTTATTTCCCTGCTAAAACTAGCAAACAGAAAAGCCGAGAAACTAGCCAAGCCGCCAGTATTGCCGGCAACTAAGTATTTAATATTGTACTACTAACTTGCTGATGTATGGGATGTTGCGATATTGATTATTCCACGGTAAACCATAACCCACCAGCATATCGTCGCTGTCCATTAAATAAGCAAAATATTGCTTTACAGGAATATCCACACGACCCGGTTTTACCAGCAAACTAGCGATAGCCAATGATGAGGGTGAGAACTGACTACTTAGATGGGCAATGAGCCGCTGCATAGTGCCGCCAGACTCTATGGCATCATCAATTACAATCACTGGCTTATTGTTAATATCAATATTTTGATGATAAACAATGGTGGAGTTGTTCTGCCGGTCGCCAGGTGTATGTGGGCAAGAGATGTAATCCATTTCAACATCAAAGCTTAACTGGCGCACTAGATCAGCGGTGAATAAAATCCCCCCCGGAACTACCGTAATTAGCACAACAGTTTTACCTGCATACAAGTGATTTAGTTGCTTAGCTACCGTGCTTACTCCTTGGCTAATTTGTTGCTGGCTTAATACCAGCTCGCCGATGTGTTTGTTTCCCATAAAAACCCTTTGCACTTGAACTAAGTAATGGCTGGCTGATCGCTATTTGTAGGCTACGACTTCGGCCAGAGTTTCAGTCGCTCGGTGCTAAACATCATGAAACCACTAAACATTAGCAATGCGATTGGCAGGACGACAAAAAGAACTGGATGCAGCCAATAAGCCAATAAACGGAGGCATTAAGCTAGTACCAACATAAGCGCAGGCCATCGATAAACCAATAATAGTCTGCGATGCTTGCTTGCCAAATCTTTGTGGCGTGAGATGAATAGTATTTGGATAGATAGGCGCACAACCAAAACCGATAACCATTAAGCCGATTTTAGCCAACATTGGCCAACTAGGTATCAGCAAAAACATAACACCAACAAAAATAGTCAATACACCACCACGAACAAGTTTATCTTCTGCAATTCGCTCAGAAACAAATCCACAGATAAAGCGCCCCAGCGTAATCCCCAAAAAGTACATAGCGGTCCAAAAAGCAGCATTAGCGGCACTTACCTGCTGCTGACTAATTAAGTAACTAGCGGCCCACAAGCCAGTCCCCGCCACTAAGGAGCAATAACAAAAAAAAGTAAGCAATTGCAGCTTAACGCCTTTCATTTTAAAGGCTGTAACATTGCCTATCGGTGTATGCTGCTCGCCGCTTGCTGGCAATTTCTCGCTGGTTGCGCGTCGCCAAAGGGGCAAAGCCAACAGCAATACAGCAACTAAGGCAAACTGAATATAAGAAATACTGGCGTAACCGTCGCGCCAACCTTGTTGCTGACTCAGATAAAGCGCCAAAATCAAAGGACCAGCGGTGGCACCAACAGCCCAGAAAGAGTGCAGGTAATTCATATGTTTGGCTTTGTAGTTTATTGCGACAAAGTTATTTAAAGCGGCATCAACGGCACCCGCACCTAAACCCAAAGGCACAGCCAAAAGCACCAGTAACCAAGCGTTGTAAGTTAAGCTAAAGCCAAATAAAGCAATCGCAGTCATTAGTACGCTTACAGCTACCACTTTACCAGTGCCAACGTAATGAGTAAGCCGAGTAGACAATAGACTCGACACCACTGTTCCCGCGCTAACAACAATAGAAATTACACCGGCAAATTCGAGGCTGGCGTCTAAGTCACCCCGCATGATTGGCCACGATGAGCCCAATAGCGAATCAGGCAAACCAAGGCTAATAAACGCAAGGTAAATAATCGCTAACAGCAATAGCATTTCAGTTACTCACTAAGTAAGACAGATGAACATCAAAGTAACTGAACAATACTCTTCACTACGATTGCTTAATAGCGATTTTCTCTCCTAAAATACAATAAAACTCTCAGTTAATGATGAAAGGCAATTCTTTGCTCTTCAAATAGAGGTGAAGGCATGAATACTTACAAGATTCATTTTTTTAATTCTGCCGGATATAGTGACAACCAAATCATCTGCACAAATTTTCAGATTGAAGAACGGAACAATAGCTTGGTGGTCTTAGAAGAAGGGGTTGTTGTTGGTAATGCCGAGATGGTTGAACAGCTGATTAATAAAACCCGCGGTTGGCAAGAAGCTAACACCGCTGTTAGAGCAGAAAAAGTCACAAGCTAAGACGAGTAAGCTCCGTAACCAACTGAACCCAAGTTAGCTCTTAGTTACGCGGCGCATCACCATAGTTCGATTGCTGCAATAACCAAGCTTGCATGTGTTTGTCAAACAAGCGTTCGAAGGTATTAAACCTAGTGAGTTGAGTCACTCGTTCACTTAAATGACGCCTCAGCGCTTCGCTATTACAACCTGATTTTTTAGAAAAAGTGAAATACAAACCTTCTACAGAAATGGGATTATCTAAAGCAACAACCTCAGATTTCAAACCGGCCGACTCCAAAATAGTTAAGCCTTGATATAACTCATAAAGTACATAATCGAATCGATCGGCCAACAACATGGCGAAAGAGCGCTCTGCTGATGCACTGCTAAGGATCTTCAAATTCTTTTTGGCATAAGCATCAAAGTTTTGACCAAAGCTGTTATTTACTAAGGTGCCACCACGGCGGTCTAGTAAATCCTCCCACTTCTGATAGTTAAACTCATTACCTTTTTTTGTCCATACAACACTGGGGACATCGGTAAACTGCGGCACAATATAGTCCATATATTGTTGCCGCTCATTGGTTAAAAAAGCGCCGGCCAGCATATCTATTTCGCCGTGTTTGGCTTCTTGTAACGCTCTTGCCCATACCCCTCGGTCACGAGCATCGATACTAATTTCGGTGTCCATTAATGCCAGCTCAAGCAGCTCTATAGCAAGGCCTGTAAGCTTGCCTGGATTGTTTTGGTCTCGCCATAAAATAGGCGGATACTCGGCATTACCGGTTACTACTAAACGATTACAAATAGTCAACTCGGAAGCGACCACCCACTGAGAACTAGCGACCGCGGCAATTAAGAATAAGGGTTTGATAAACGCGAACATTGTATATCTTCCTTAAATACGACTTATATTTAAGGTTAGCGCTAAGTGCTTAGTTATCAAGCTTGCTTGATGCTAAGCAACTGAAAGTTTTGTATTTAGTGACCAGACTCGAATTTAGCTGATGGAACATTGTCAGCAACAACTTTATAAACTAGCCCTGCAAGCTGTGAATTAGGCCAACTACTCTACTTGGCTATTTGCATCCACCTGTTTTGCTTGCTGCCAAGCTTGGCGACAAAGTTCGCTGCCATCAGCATCCAGCGGCGCTTCCACAATCCAACGCAAAGGTGAAACCACCGGACTGGTCACAAAACGAATGGTGGTGCCAATTAACCCACCACTTGCAATACCAATTTTAAAATCATCAAAACTCCCAGTAACTTTTACGGGTGTTGATAAACCAAATATTTGAGCACGTTTCGCTTTGGGTCGTAGCACCATCTTTACTTGATGTTGCTTAAAATCTACCTCTGTTTCTCCTAGCACTCTCATGCGGGAGGTATCTGCCAGCAATACATTTTGTACCAATTGACCATCGTTACTATCAAAGGCCGCTACCACACAATTAAGTACCGATTTTTCGGAGTCATCCAGCTCGGGAATAACTGCACTGGCAAGGCTTACTGCCCACAAATCCATAATGCCAGCTTCAAACTCCAAAGGCCAAACCGCAAAACCAATCTTACCATTAGCACTTTCTAACCATTGATTTAGTTGGTCAAACTCACTGTTCACGTCTAAATGCAAACTAAAAGTCCCACGCATCTCAGTATCAGGTTTTATCCGCCTTGCTAACAAGCCATAATCAAAATTATCTATATCAGCCTTTAGCTGACTATAAAATCCTTCATCTACAGCGCTTAATTCTCCACTAAGGTTTATTTCGCCTCCTGGTAGTGCTAACCACAAAGGAGCCAAGTGCAAACTACTATCGTGTAATTGCCAATATAGTTTGCCCTCACCTAGCCAATCATCACCCGATTTAACCCTCTCAACATCCAGAGAAAAATTAGCATTTAGACGCTGGAACACAGCTTGGCTTAACAAGGGTTGAGCAGCGTCTGTTGAGTCAGCGCCAACCTGAGTTTTATCGTTACTTTGCGCTTTATTCGTCGATGAAGAAAGGCTCTGCTCAAGCCCCTGCCACCCATCAGTTCGAAAATCATCTAATTGGATGTTTTTGGCGCTAATTGCAATATCGAGCTGTGGTTTTGAATTTACTGTGTTTAAGTTAGCCAGGCCCGTAAGCTCGCTATTGGCTACAGCTAATAGCATGTTATTGATAGCATAACCTTGCTTATTTATCAGCAACTCACCAGCAAGTTCTATCGGACCAAACGGTGGTAATTGGATCCCATGTAAGCTATCTAACTGACTTAAGCTGGGGCTTTTTAATTGCACAGCAAGACTTAAATTGTCACTTGAAATAGGGCGTGGAAGTGTGGCTTTTGCTTGTAAGCTAACTTGGTTTACATCTAAGTTTAGTTGAATAGGTAACTCTCGAGGTTGTTGACTAAATTCGGCTAAACTAAGCGTGCTTAACTCTAAACTTAACGGAAGTTCCTCTAACTGACCTGATAAATTTAAAGCCAAAGGCTGCTCAGGGTAGGCAGTCAAACTCCCTTCATCAAGTTCTATTCTAGCGCTGGCTTGTGTATTAGGATCAACTAAAACCCAATACCCGCCAATTAGCTTAGCAGAGAGCGATGTACTCGCGACTAATTGGGCTATATTGTCGCCTGTTAAAGACAAATCTAGCTCTGCACGCTCTAAGGCCAAGTTGGCTTGTTCGGCAATCTTAAGTTGTTTAAGCAATTGAGGAATATTTGGCTGTTCACTTGCAATACTAAAATCAAGTTTTAATGGTGAACTGCGTAAATCTAACACCGCGTTACCGGCGATTTTACTTTGCGCAAACTCGCCACTAAATGGCGCTCTCTGCACCCAACCATCTCGCGCCGAGGCCTGTAACTCCAAACGACTAAATTGATGCTCTCCCAATAGCAATTGTTCCACTTTAATATTAAGTTCGGCATCATTAATAGACACGCCTTGTGGCAATATAGGCACACGAATATCGATAGTGGTTCTATTCGCAGGCTGTTGATTCGCTTGCTTATTATCACTTTGAAGAGCGGAGGTTGATATCTCTTCATTAGGCATAAACGCAGTTAACTGAGCAAGATCAATACGTTGCCAAGCGGAATTGATGCTTACTAATCCTTGCTTCGTTTTGCTCCTATCCCAACTTGCTTGCAACGAGCCTTTGCTGTCAGCCAATTGTAGCCGACTAATATTGATTGATGAGCGCCCTTTTTCAGCCTGCAACGCTAGCTCGAGCTTAAATGGCCCTTGAGCGCCTTGGTCTACACCCAACCATGGCGCGAGTAAACCAATGCGTGGAGAATTTGCGTTTAGTTGCAAACTTGCCCCCTGCTGCCACACGCCACTAGGAAGCTCACCATTTAAATCAAGCTCAATTGCTGGTGAGTCTAGCTGCATTCGAACTTGCCACGCTTGTTGATTAAACATAGCCCTTAGAGGGCTGGTATGAATAACCGCACTAACCGGAATATCAAGTAATACACCATCAAGATTAACCTCTAACTCACTGGCTATACTGGCATGCAGGTCGGCACTCTTGATATCGAAACTAGTACCTGTAGGTAAAGTCATACGACTATCTTCAATTTTGTAATCAAATTGGCTATTTCTTAGTAGCTCAGTAACATCACTACCCGTAGCCTTGATTCGTAATACCGAGCGACCAATGCTTCCAGTACTTCCAGCTAGCATTGGAATACGACTAGCCAGTTTATCTAATGGGGACTTTTGTGCGACCAACCGCATTGAAGTCGTTAAACGATCGTCCTTCACATTTGCTTTTAAGTTACCGCGAAAGCGAATATCGTCAACCACTGCACGCAGCGGAGCCTTTAACTTTTCACCCTCAACTTTTAAACCCAAGCTAATTGATGATACCTCTTGCGGTAGTCCTAATATCTCGCCAATAGTTAATGACAAGTCTGCATCGGCTTGATTTAACCAGTAGCGCACAATCTGCAACAACGGTAACGCTTCCGCTTGCGCTTGCGCTTCTATATCTTGAACTTGTCCAATAACTTGCTTGTTTGATTGCGATTGGGAGTCTGCACTTATCAACGGTTCAGCTTTCGCTTCATCAGACTCCGAACTGGGAAGCCAAGCACTTAAATCAATCTCGCTTATGTCTAAATTACCACTAATGGCAACAGGCTGTTTCCCTGTTAACGCCAATTCGCCGGAAAGCTCACTGCTGCCTAAAGTAGCGGTAATCGGGGATAAACTGTATGCACCTGGCTTTCCATCAAAACGCGTTGCCAATTTAATCGGAGCAATATTTGATAATTTGTTGCCTAATAAACGGGCAATAGAATTGGCATTTTGCCAATCAAGATTAAGTTCTAAGTAGCTGTTTATTTCTTTTTGCGGCGCCAGCTGCCCCGATAAACTTAACTTAGCATCGGCGACCTGCATGTTTAACTGCACATCGCCAGTACGTCCCTGTAGCAAGGGCTCTAGTTGCCAGCTGGAATCTAGTGCGTAGTGCTCATCTAACATACTCCCTTTAGCTGTCATCGCCAGCGTTTCACTGTCTAGAGAGGTCAGTTTTAGTTCTTCGAGCTGCCAGTCTAGCACCGCTTCGGCAGCGTGGTCGGTATAGTTAATCCTGGCGTCGCTAATCAATATTTGCTGTTTAATTTCAAAGCTATAGTTAATACCTTGCCAAGTTAAATCATTATTATTTTTAGTATTACTGGGAGCCGAATGAGAGTCTATGTTGTTTGACTCTGCGGCACGACTAGTAAACTGCCAGTTATTCTGCCCCTCTACATTTCTTATTAACTCTAAATAAAAACCATCTAACAGTACTTGCTCGATCTCTAAATGCTGCCTCAAAAGTGGCAGCACCCGAACTTGGGCACTAGCCTTGCGCACTTGAGCAAAGTGTTGTTGACCAAAGCCATTTGGGTTAGCTATGTGGATATCTTCTACGGTTATGGCAGGACGCAAAGACAACTCGAGTTGTATATTGCCGTTAATGCTAACATCGCGCTGCAGTTGCTCGCTAAGTAGCTTAGTAACAACTTGACGGCTATCGCCAATTTCAATATTGACACCTACTACCAACACTGCAATGGGTAACAGTATAATGGCGAACAATACTGTTAAACCAATTATGCTTCGCTTTAACCAAGGCTTCATTTTCATCACTGCAACCACGTTTAAATAACAGAAAAAGCCACCAGCGCGCAGGCTAATAGCTTAGATTTAGTATTGACACAGTAAATCGACTAACAAACAGTAGTATTTGATTATCAAGAAGATAATAGTCTCAAAGCAGTAATAGTTAAAGCGAAGTTGGGATTAAGCCTTCGATCAACGCTGGTCGCCACGCGCCAGCTTCTGGATCGTAGGCACCAAAGCCAGAGGCGTACTCCCAGTAGGCCCAACTTATATTGCGCTTTTCTGCTTCGCGGGCAATAAACGCAGTCCAAGCGCGTTGATGGTCGGGATCAGAATGCAGTGAATACACGCCATATTCTCCCATGAATATCTCAAAGCCTCGCCCAGCTTGTTCATTCCAAGCCGTCACCCTGTCAAATAAATTAATCAAAGGTTGTTGGTCTGAGGCAGTACCTAACCATGGTGTGCCAATCCAATCGTTAGAGCCCGATACCCAATCGGCACCTTGATGAGTAAAGTGGAACGGTTCGTAATAGTGAACGGTAATAATGGTGTTATCAGCGTTAACACTGCTAGGTAATTGCAATTGGGTTAAGCCATCGGGGTGTCCCCAATTAGCAGTACCAATCATAATCGTACGCTGCTCACTGCCATCATTTTGCTGATCGGCCATAGTGGTCCAAATCAACTGCGTTAGCCGAGCAATGATGTCATTCCAATCATCGTAGCCAATGGTGCCATTTGGCTCATTAAGTAGCTCAAATACTACTTGCTCTTGGCCATACTCACTTAACGGAAACTCTTGGCTAATTTGTTGCCAGATCCCCACTAAACGACGAATATGATTTTCTTGCATGCTCTCGCCGTCGTTCATCATTTCTTCGTAGTGGTGCACGTTTAACACCACTTGTAGATTTTCAGCCAAGCTCCAATTAACCACTTGCTTAACTCGGGCCATAAAGCTGGCGTCTATTTGATATGGAGAAGATTCAGCTGCATGATTTGACCAACGCACTGGGATGCGCACTGTTTTAAAACCAGCATCAGCAATAATCTGTAGATCTTCTTGAACCAGCAGTCTTCCACCCGTCCACTCTCCTTCATTAGGCGCTTCTAGGTAGTTTCCTAAGTTAAGTCCTCGGCCAAGTTGGGTTTGGTTAAGCCCACCGCTGGCATTCCAACCATAGACATCGCTGTAATAAGCACTGTCTAGCTCTACCTGCGCACCGCTGGCAGCTCCTGTTGAACTGCCACCGCCACAGGCTGCAAGCAAAATACCGCTAACGAGTATGACACTACCTTGAAGACTTTTTTTAATCACTTCCATGCTTTTACCTTCTAAACAACTACCTATTACTACTTAGCAGGCTAACTGATTAGCCCGAGCTGACCTAGGCTAAAGCTTTGTTGAGTAATCAGAATTTGTAGGTTCTCACATTAATAAAGCATCAATGAAAATATGCCTAAATTTGTTTCAAACAAAACATCAAAGAATGTGAGAAAACAACAAACCCGCAGTGTTAGTTGCGGGTTTAGCGTAAAAGATAGTAGCTAGGGTCTGTTGATCTTTGGTGTTGAAATTTTGTTCGAGATAAGCGGGCTTTAATCGCGGCGAGCACTTAGAAGCCTAGTGGGCTAAGCAAGAAGTGCTTAACAAAGAGTAAAGCTCGCTTATCCGAACCCTTTGGGCAGCATTCCTTAGCCATTTATTCAGCGTTAGCGAGTGATTATTAAGCCCACTTAACTGCACACTCACTGCCTTGCCTAAATGGCTAATAAATTGCTGCAAAAACCATCAGCAAAGATCAACAGACCCTAGTTAACTAAAAGTACTTAAAGTGGAAGCGCAGATGATCTTCAATAAAGCTAGCAATGAAGAAATAGCTATGGTCGTAGCCTTGCTGCATTCTAAAGTTTATTGCGTAATCACGTTGCTTAGCGGCATCAACAAGGGTTTCGGGCTTGAGCTGCTCGGCAAGAAAATTGTCATCGCTGCCTTGGTCAATCAACAGTGGCAAGTGCTGCTCGGGTTTTAATCGTTTTATTAACAAACTACTGTCGTACTCCTGCCAACGAAGTTGGTCATCACCTAAATAAGCCGCAAAAGCCTTTTGTCCCCAAGGACAATTTGTAGGCTGACAGATTGGGCTAAATGCCGAAACCGACGAATAACGCTGGGGATTTTTAAAGGCTATAGACAAAGCGCCATGCCCGCCCATCGAGTGCCCAGCAATAGCTCGCTGCTGAGTAATGGGAAAATGCTGTTCTAACAATGCCGGTAACTCTTCACAAATATAGCTATACATTTGATAGTGTTTAGCCCAAGGCGCTTGGCTGGCATTAACATAAAAGCCAGCACCTAAACCTAAATCATAAGCGCCTTCTGGGTCATCAGTAACGCCTTCACCTCGTGGGCTGGTATCGGGGGCAACAATCGCCATACCTAGCTCGGCAGCCACTTTAAAAGCTCCGGCTTTTTGCATGAAATTTTCGTCGCTACAGGTTAAACCAGACAGCCAATACAACAAGGGTACTGGTGTATCGTCAGCAGCTTGTGGCGGCATATAAACAGCAAAATTCATTTCACATTGCGTGGATTCTGATTGATGAGAATAACGCTGATGGACACCACCAAACACTTTGTTGCTGGCAAGTAATTTAATTGTCATTGCACGCTACCTTAATAGTGAATTACGCTGCGAATACTCTTACCTTGATGCATTAAATCAAATGCCTCATTAATTTTGTCTAATGCCATGGTATGGGTAATAAAGTCACTAAGTTTAAACTCGCCTGCCATGTAACGATCTACATATTCTGGTAGTTCACTGCGCCCTTTTACTCCGCCAAATGCCGAGCCGCGCCAAACCCTGCCGGTAACTAATTGAAACGGTCGAGTGCTTATCTCTTCGCCCGCACCAGCCACCCCAATAATGACCGATTCACCCCAACCTTTATGGCAACACTCTAAGGCTGAGCGCATTACGTTTACGTTACCGATACATTCAAATGAAAAATCCACGCCACCATCGGTAAGTTCTACGATGTAATCTTGAATAGGTTTATCGATGGTTTGTGGGTTTATGCAGTCGGTAGCGCCAAGCTGTTTGGCTAACTCGAACTTAGATTCGTTAATATCAATGGCCAGAATACGTGAAGCCTTGGCCATTTCTGCGCCAATCACTGCTGACAAGCCAATGCCGCCTAAACCAAATATTGCCACCGTATCTCCAGCTTGCACCTTGGCTGTTTTTGTCACCGCGCCCATGCCGGTGGTAACGCCACAGCCCAGCAAACAGACTTCTTTTAAGTCGGCACTTGGGTTTATTTTGGCCAGTGATATTTCTGGCAGCACGGTGTATTCACTAAAGGTAGAGCAGCCCATGTAATGGAAGATGGGTTTACCGTCTTTATAAAAGCGGGTAGTGCCGTCTGGCATCAACCCTTGCCCTTGAGTTGAGCGAATTTTTTGGCAAAGATTGGTTTTGCCCGACAGACAAAACTTACACTCGCCACATTCTGGGGTATAAAGCGGAATCACATGATCCCCCACTTTAACCGAATTAACTCCCTCACCCACTTGCTCAACGATGCCACCACCTTCATGGCCAAGAATACAAGGGAATACCCCCTCTGAATCGGCACCCGATAAGGTGTAAGCATCGGTATGACACACCCCTGTAGCAATTATCTTAACCAGCACTTCTCCTTTCTTCGGTGGCATAACATCTACGGTTTCGATAGAAAGCGGCTGATTGGGTGCCCAAGCAATAGCGGCTCGAGATTTAATAAAGTTACTGGTATCCATAACATTCCTTCACTAATAGATAAGCAATTTAAACATGCAGTTACCAGAGCATAGCAGAGCCAATAGCCTTGGGCTTTATAAGCATTTTTTATTGAGGGGATAAAAAAGGCAGCCCGGAAGGGCTGCAAAACAAAATGAACTCAAAAACACGCTAAGCAACTTTTGTTGCTTGAACTACTTACAACTTAATAGAGGTGCAAAAACTTACATCGGCATGGTGAGTCTTTAAATCGTAGCTATGGTAAAGCTCAAAACATGGGCGGTTATCAACCGTTAACTCTGCGTCTACCACTTGGCTCATCAGCTTCTGCCAGTAAAGCGCATATTGTGATTTATCCGTTACCAGTTTACGCAAATTGGCATAACTCCCCGCAGGTAAGGTTTGCAACTCGATGCCTGCAGGTGGAGTAACCCCTGCAGGTATAGCCAAGCAGACGTCGGTACGGCATTTATCGGCTGGGGTTAACTCAGGGTTGTCGTGATAAATAAAAATACTCTCCCCCTCAGCTAAACCCATTGGTCCCGCCCAGCCATAAAGGCGTTCACTGGCAACATCGTAACCTTCGCCATAGGGCCCGGTTACCCGAATGTAAGCCAAGTTCTTTTCTTCAAAATGTTCGGTTTTCATGATTTCACTCCTTGTTTGATTTGCAGAGTCATCATATTGCGTGCCGTTTGCTAAAGCGTGTCCATTGTTGCGTAACAGGTGTCCAATCTTGCTGTCTCTTAGCAATTGAGTGTAATGCTCCATGCTTTCACAATTTTTTACTTCGCTAGGGCTTAGTGCGAAGTAACCACGAAAAGCCTTAGCTAAGGCTTGCGAGCTAGAAAAGCCAAAATCTAAAGCCACCTTGGTGACCGCTTCTTTATGAAAAAATAGCTGGGTGGCGGCTTTCTCAAGTTTTAAGCGGCGAATAAAATCGGCGGGAGTCTCTCCCGTTACCGCCTTAAACACACGGTGAAAATAGTAAGGAGATAAATGCGCCATCTCCGCCACTTCATTCAAATTAAGGTTCTTATCGTAGTTTTTTACTAAGTAACGAATCACCGGTACAAACTTACGGTGATAATTAGTTTTACTCATTGTGCTCCCTGCTGCTGATCATATCGGGCGAGCTGTTGATATAGCCAAATGGATGAGTCTACTTGTTCGCCATTGGCAAACCGGATTTGATAAGGTTTGCCACTCAAAGAAGACTTACTGGCAAGCTTGTCGATGAACATTTCGGCGGTCCAGCTCTCTTTATCTGGCGCAAACCAACTGTTTTGCGCGCGCTTTAGCTTCATTCTTAAATGTTCGCCCGCTTGCTGAGGATTGTGTTCAGAGCCATTGCGAACAAAAGTGAGATCGGCTTGTTCAATGGCTTGTAAAAGGGCTTCAATTCGTTGCTGCTGTTGCAACCAATTTGAGTCGCTTGCTGTTTCAGCTAAGGCAAACTGACTAAACATGCACAAACTAAACAACAGTAAACTAACACCGCATTTAAATAGCACCATTAAAAACACCTTTTATTGTAGGGGTTTGCGCCTAGTCTATGACTCATTTCCCTTAAGCTCAAGAAACAAAATAACTGTTGTTAATCGCTGAGTAACTTTAGCCAAGTAGTGTAAACTAAGCGTGGATATTCATTCGAATAATGACTATGATTTTTCATAAATACCAAACAATTAGCTGATGGAGCTGCGTTAAATGCACTATTTCTGGGTACCGTTTTTACCCATGCTAGGAATTATTGTTCCTTTGCTAACCAACAAATTCAGCCGAAGTACTTGCGCACTGGCCACCGCCTTGCTACCTGCGCTTGCACTGGCCTTGATTTTGTTCGACATGCCCGCGGTATTGGGTGGCCAATTTTTCACCCAAAGTATCGCTTGGATCCCACAGCTAGGGCTTAACCTCTCTTTTCGCCTTGATGGCTTATCAGTGCTGTTCAGCTTACTGATTTTGGGCATAGGCTTATTGGTCATTTTGTATGCTCGCTACTACTTGAGCGAAAAAGACCACATGGGCCGCTTTTATTGCTACCTAATTATGTTTATGACTGCAATGCTAGGCATTGTGATGTCGAATAACATGTTGCAGCTGTGGTTTTTCTGGGAGTTAACCAGCATCAGCTCCTTCCTGCTCATTAGTTTTTGGTCTCATAGCAGTGACGCAAGAAAAGGCGCTCGCATGGCGCTTACCATTACTGGCGCTGGCGGCTTAGCCCTGTTAGGTGGCATTGTGTTACTGGGCCAAGTTGTCGGTAGCTACGAACTTGATGTGGTGTTAAACAGCGGCGAATTAGTGCAGCAACACCCTTATTACTTTGCCATTTTGGCTTTGTTTCTATTAGGCGCGTTCACTAAATCAGCACAGTTTCCGTTCCACTTTTGGCTACCACATGCCATGGCAGCCCCTACACCGGTAAGTGCTTATTTACACTCTGCCACTATGGTTAAAGCGGGTATCTTCCTATTAGCACGTTTTTACCCAGTGCTAGCAGGAACCGAAACCTGGTTTGCGGTTGTCTCTCTTACTGGCTTGTTCACGTTGTTACTGGGTGCTTACACAGCACTATTTAAGCACGACTTAAAAGGCTTACTGGCTTATTCAACCATTAGTCACTTGGGTTTAATTGTATTGCTGCTTGGCTTAAATACCCAACTGGCGGCAATTGCTGCAGTATTTCATATTATTAACCACGCCATTTTTAAAGCTTCACTATTTATGGCTGCAGGCATTATCGACCATGAGTCCGGTTCGCGTGATATGCGCAAACTTAATGGTTTATGGAAGTACATGCCAATCACCGCCACGCTGGCGATGGTAGCCTCAGCCTCGATGGCAGGTGTACCGCTGTTAAATGGTTTTCTTTCCAAAGAAATGTTTTTTGCCGAAACCCTCGACCAAAGCATTTTAGGCTCATTGTCTTGGCTTATTCCTGTTCTTGCCACCATTGGTGGTGCGTTTGCAGTAGCTTATTCATTACGCTTTATTCACGATGTATTTTTCAACGGAGAACCGAAAGGTTTAACCAAAACACCGCACGAGCCACCCCGTTACATGCGGGTGCCCGTCGAGATATTGGTTGCTCTGTGTTTAGTGGTGGGTATATTCCCTAGCTTTACTATTGGCCCCTTATTGGACAGCGCTTCGTTGGCCGTGTTAAACCATCCCTTACCTGAATTTAGCTTGGCAATATGGCATGGATTTAACATTCCATTATTGATGAGCGGCCTCGCTATTGCGGGCGGATTAGCCATTTATTTAAACCGCAAACCACTGTTTAGGTTTGAGGGCTTGTTCCCTGCGCTGGACGCAAAAATGATATTTGAAGGCGCCATTCAACGCTGCGTAATGTGGGCGCAAAAAGTGAATGGTTATTTAGAGTCTGGGTCTTTACAGCGCTACGCTTTTTGGCTGTGCTTTTTTGCTCTAGCCTTAACCGCACCACCGTTGTTAAATTTAGAATCGACTAAAGGCAGCTTGCCAAGCACGCCGCTTAATGGAGCGGTAGTGATTGCCGCGACATTACTAATTGCAGGCTCTCTCGCTACCATTATCTGGAGCCACTACCGAATGATAGCGTTGCTGATGCTATCGTTAGTGGGTTTGGTGGTATCGATTACCTTCGCCTATTTCTCGGCGCCAGATTTAGCCTTAACACAGTTATCTGTAGAAGTAGTAACGGTAATCTTACTGTTGTTAGCTTTGTACTTTTTTCCTCAACATACTCCTACCAGCAAAAGCCGCCCCAGCCACTTTGTTCGAGACTTAGCGGTGGCTTCTGCAATTGGTTGTATTATTGGCAGTATTTGTTTTGCCCTACTAACTCACCCGCTCGATAGCATTTCAGATTTCTTTATTGCTAACGCTAAAACTGGCGGCGGTGGTACCAACGTAGTTAACGTAATTTTGGTTGATTTCCGTGGTTTTGATACCTTTGGCGAAATTACCGTTTTGGGTATTGCGGCACTAGGTATTTATAAGCTGATCGCAAGAATGCGTTTATCAATGCGAACTAAAGATCACGATGGTCGCTTATGGGCAAAAGACAAATACCCAATTCTGCTATCGGTAGTATCTCAAAGTTTACTGCCCTTATTCCTATTGGTATCGGCTTACATTTTCATGCGCGGACACAACTTACCCGGAGGTGGCTTTATTGCAGGCCTAATAACCTCAATTGCATTGATTCAGCAGTATTTGGCTCACGGCGTAGATTGGATGAGTAAACGAGTGAGTGTTAGTTACCACTACTTTATCGCCATTGGATTAGTCACCGCAGCAATTACCGGTTTAGGCAGCTGGGCCTTTGGTCGCCCCTTCTTAACCTCGTGGTTCGATTACTTCTCACTACCTTGGATAGGCAAGTTTGAGCTTACCAGCGCCTTGGTATTTGATTTAGGTGTTTACCTAACGGTTATCGGAGCAACCTTATTGATTTTGGCTAATCTAGGCAAACTCACCACCAAAGAACGGCTCACCGTAGGAGAAAGATAATGGAAGTAGTCTACTCACTGTGTGTCGGCTTTATGACCGCTTGTGGCATCTTTTTGATGCTACGAGGCCACACTTTTACCCTTGTTATTGGATTAACCTTGCTGTCTTACGCTGTTAACTTATTTTTGTTTGCCAGTGGCGGATTAACCATTGGCGCACCGGCGGTGCTAAATGGCGGAGACAATTACGCCGACCCACTCCCTCAAGCTTTAGTACTAACAGCGATTGTTATTGGATTTGCGATGACCGCTTTCGCCGTAATTTTGGCCATGCGTGGGCGTGCCGATTTGGGTAACGACCATGTTGATGGAGAAGAACCTATAGACCGTTTAGCGCGGGAGGATAAAGCCTAATGAGTTTGTTTGATCATTTAGTTGTTTTCCCTGTTCTTATCCCGTTTTTTGTGGGCGTAGTGTTGCTATTTCCAAGCCTAAGCGCTTCGTTAAGCAAACAACGTATTCTCACTATTGCAGCCAATTTGTTAATGGTTGTTGTGGCAATAGCCTTGCTTTTAAAAGTGCAACACCAAGGTATTCAAATGTATGCCTTAGGTGATTGGTCGGCGCCCTTTGGCATTGTATTAGTGGCTGATGCCTTTTCAGCATTATTGATTGCCTTGAGCGCCATATTAGGCCTAACTGTCATTTTGTATGCCAGTGCCGGTGAAGATAAAAATGGAGCATTTTTTCATCCATTAATTATGTTCCAACTAATGGGCATTAACGGCGCCTTTTTAACTGGTGACGCGTTCAACCTGTTTGTATTTTTTGAGGTATTACTGATTGCTTCCTACTCCTTGATGATCCACGGAGGCGGCAAACAAAAAATTCAGGCCAACATCCATTATGTGTTTTTAAACTTAATTGGCTCATCGTTATTCTTGTTTGCCTTAGGCACCTTATACGGCACCTTAGGTACCCTTAACTTTGCCGATATGGCTGACAAAATTCCGCAACTGTCGCACAGTGAGCAGCTAATTACCAAGTCTGGTGCATTACTGTTACTTGCCGTGTTTGGTTTGAAAGCAGCAATGCTTCCGCTGCACTTTTGGTTGCCTAAGGCATATTCAAGCACCAGCTCCCCAGTAGCCGCGCTGTTTGCCATTATGACCAAAGTAGGTATCTACAGTATATGGCGGATCCACGGAGTAATGTTTGGTGATCAAGCGGGCGAGCTGGCTAATATCGCACTTCCATGGCTATGGCCAATTGCCTTGTTGACCATCGCCATTGGCGCGATATCAGTATTAGCGAGCCAAAGCCTAAGAGTACTGTGTAGCAACTTGGTGATTGTTTCGGTTGGTACTTTGTTGGTTACAATTAGCCTTAATAGCGTACAAGCCAGCACTGCCGGTATTTATTATTTAGTACACAGTACCATCGCTTGTGCTGCGATGTTTTTGCTGGCGGGACTCATTCAGCAGCAGCGAGGAAAAGCAGAAGACCGCTTTGTAACAGCGAGAGCCATGCCTCAATCGGCTAAACTTGGCTTTGTGTTTGCCCTGCTTGCCATTGGTCTAATCGGCATGCCTCCGTTGTCTGGTTTTGTTGGCAAAGCCCTTATCTTGCAATCGGTCACAGATACTAATCAAATGGCGTGGATATGGTCTTTAATTTTAGGCGCAGGTTTGATTTCGCTAATTGCCTTATCTCGTGCTGGGACCTCTTTATTTTGGCGCACCAGTGGTGAAAACACCACTGCCTTACAAGGGCACCCTATTCAATATTTAGCCATCGCTATTTTAGTTAGCTTACTGCCTTTAATGGTGGTCTTTGGTGGTCCATTAACCGATTACGCTCAGCTTGCCGCAGAGCAACTCAATGCTGGCCTAAGCTTGCAACAACTTAACGAGGTAGCCAAATGATTAAAACTCAAAAGAAATTTGTTTGGTTTCCAACCCCATACCACAGCTTACTGTTGTGGTTAGTGTGGCAAATCTTACATGAGTTTAGCCGCGGGCATATGGTACTAGGTGCAATCTTTGCCATTGTAATCCCTTGGATCGTTGCGCCTCTAAGTGAAAAAGAACCGGTTGCTAAAAACCCACTTAAAGTAATCTCTTACACTTTTCGTTTAATTGTCGATATTGTAGTTTCGAACTTCGATGTTGCGAAAAGGGTTTTGCAAAGTAACAAAAAGCTTAACCCTGCATTTGTCGCGGTACCTATCTCTTTTAGCGAACCCTTGCCATTAACCATTTTTACAAGCAGTGTGTCGTTAACCCCAGGAACTTGCAGTGTCGAGCTATCTGACGACAAACAATGGCTGTATGTTCACGTGCTTCATCTAGAAGATGAGCAAGCGCTAATTACACAAATAAAACAGCGCTATGAAGCCCCACTGAAGGAGATTTTCAAATGTTAGCTTATGCCACTCTCTTTGCTAGCGGCTTAATTTGTATAGCCTTGGCGCTCAATGCTTGGCGCTTAATTATTGGGCCTACCGCGCCTGATCGCATTGTTGCGGTAGACACTATGTATATCAACAGCATCGCCTTAATTATATTGTTAGGCTTGTACCAAGGCTCGGTAAGTTACTACGAAAGCGCATTACTAATTGCCCTATTAGGCTTTGTTAGTACTGCTGCATTTTGTAAATACTTACTTCGCGGCGACATCATCGAATAGGATTAGCAGATGACCAGTTTATTAGAAATTGTTGTAAGCATTCTGCTTGTACTTGGCGCAGTAGTTATGTTGATTGGCTCAGTGGGTTTAGCCAAGTTGCCAGATTTTTTCACCCGCTTGCACGCACCAACCAAAGCCAGCACATTAGGTGTTGGCTGTATTTTGATTGCCTCAATGGTTTACTTTAGCTTTGAGTTAGGCAGGGTTAATTTAAAAGAAATACTGATTACCATGTTTTTGCTAATTACCGCGCCTATTGCAGCGCACATGCTAGCTAAAGCCGGTTTGCACTACAAAGTGAAGCTTAAGGACAATACTCATAAGCAACACTTAACCAACAAAGCTTATTTGCATCAAAACCCGAATGACGAGTAATCAACATCCGGCGGCGTTTTTTAATCGCGCCGCCGACAATAACAAACAGGTAATCTTAGAGCAGCTCGCCCCTCGGCTAACATCATCGCGGTGTCTGCTTGAAATTGGCTCAGGCACCGGACAACACGCTGCTTTTTTTGCTAAAGCCCTACCTCAGCTTCGTTGGCAGACCTCTGATCAACAAACCAATGACGCAGCCATTAGATATTGGCAAGAGTACATGCTGCTCAGTGAGCAACCGACGCCGCTTAACTATCAAGTAGGTAAAGATGTATGGCCATGTGATTGCGACGCGGTATATACCGCCAATACCGCACACATAATGCCTAAAGAGCTCGTAGAGCTAATGTATTCGAACATCGGTGACAATTTACCACCTAAAGGACAACTGTTTCACTACGGTCCGTTTAAGCAAGCAGGCCAATACAGTAGCGACAGTAATCGCGAGTTCGATTTGATGCTGCAGGCTCAAGGCTACGGAGGCCTTCGAGACTTAGAACAATTGCAGGCTTGGGCAACCAAACATAGTTTGCATCTTAAAGAAACAATAGCTATGCCAGCTAACAACCTGTTGTTAGTTTGGCAAAAGGTCTAACTTACAAAAACAAAAAAGCCAGTCATTCGACTGGCTTTTCTAGCACTAGCACAAACTAATCTGCGCTAGCAGCTTTATCTTCATTGCTGTAAATCAAGATTGGGTCACTCTCACCTTGAATCACCGTTTGGTCGATAACTACTTTTGAAATATTATCAATCGATGGTAAGTCGTACATTGTATTAAGCAATACGGCTTCGACAATTGAACGCAAGCCACGAGCACCTGTTTTACGCTCCATCGCTTTGTGAGCGATAGCTCGAAGTGCATCTTCGCGGAACTCTAGCTCAACATCTTCAAGCTTGAACAAAGCACCGTACTGTTTAGTAAGGGCATTTTTAGGCTCGCTCAAAATCTGAATTAATGCGTCTTCATCAAGCTCTGTTAGCGTAGCCACTACTGGCAAACGCCCAATAAACTCAGGAATAAGACCATACTTAACTAGATCTTCTGGCTCAACTTTAGAGAAGGTTTCGCTTAGCGAGTTTTTATCCGCTTCGCCCTTCACTTCAGCCCCGAAACCAATACCTGTTCCGGTAGAAGCTCGTTGCTCGATAACCTTATCTAAGCCTGCAAATGCACCACCGCAGATGAATAGGATTTTAGAGGTATCAACCTGTAAAAACTCTTGCTGAGGATGCTTACGTCCGCCTTGAGGAGGAACAGAAGCAACAGTACCTTCGATTAACTTAAGTAAGGCTTGCTGTACACCTTCACCAGAAACATCACGAGTAATTGACGGGTTATCTGATTTACGAGAAATTTTGTCAATTTCATCAATGTAAACAATACCGCGTTGCGCTTTATCAACGTCGTAGTCACATTTCTGCAGTAACTTCTGGATGATGTTTTCAACATCTTCGCCCACATAACCTGCTTCGGTTAAGGTGGTAGCATCAGCCATGGTAAACGGTACGTCGAGTAAACGAGCAAGCGTTTCCGCCAGTAGAGTTTTACCACTACCCGTTGGGCCAATAAGAAGAATATTACTCTTACCAAGCTCAATGCCATCAGCCACATCACCGTTACGAAGGCGCTTATAGTGGTTATAAACCGCTACTGCTAATACTTTCTTGGCGTGATCTTGACCAATTACGTAGTCATCAAGGTGTTCTCTAATTTCCTTGGGAACCGGTAAGGCGTTGCCTTCTTTTTTATTCGGCGATATTTCTTTTATTTCTTCTCGAATGATGTCGTTACATAACTCAACACATTCGTCACAAATATAGACGGAGGGACCGGCAATCAGCTTTCTCACTTCATGCTGGCTTTTACCGCAGAAGGAGCAATACAACAGCTTACTGCTATCTCCATCACCCTTGCGCTTATCTGTCATTCGCTAACCTCAAACTATGTAGCATTCTACGCTTTTAACTACAGTGTAAATCAAACCGCGAAGAATGCTATTTTCTCTATGCTCTATCTGTACAGACCGTGAATTGGAACTAATTATTCACGACGCGCAAAGATATCATCGACAATACCGTATTCTTTAGCCTGTTCAGCTGTCATATAGTTATCGCGATCAGTGTCTGCAGCGATAGTATCAAAACTTTGACCAGTATGCTCGGCCAACAACTCGTTCATGCGACGTTTTGTTTTAATAATTTCGTTGGCGTGGATCTCAATGTCAGATGCTTGACCTTGATAACCGCCTAATGGCTGGTGAATCATCACTTTGGCGTTTGGCAAACAATAACGTTTGCCTTTAGCGCCACCAGCCAATAAAAATGCGCCCATGCTTGCAGCCATACCCATGCACACGGTACTAATTTTGGGCTTAATAAACTGCATGGTGTCATAAATAGCCATACCAGCGCTAATTGAACCACCAGGCGAATTAATGTAAATGAAAATGTCTTTCTCTGGGTTCTCTGATTCTAAAAACAACAACTGAGCAACCACTAGGTTGGCCATGTGGTCTTCCACTTGACCTGTTAAGAAAATAACTCGGTCTTTTAATAGACGAGAGTAAATATCATAAGAGCGTTCCCCCTTAGAGGTTTGCTCAATAACCATTGGCACCAAAGCCGCCATGGGGTCGAATGCAGACTGATTAACTTCTTTAGACATTGATGCGCTCTTCCTTAAAAAAAATGGCTCGTATGTAGTACATACGAGCCATTATATGCGAGATAAAGGTGGCTAAGTCAAATTAGACCTTAGTTTGCACCTTGCTTGTTCATAATTTCATCAAAAGCTACTTCTTTTTCAGTCACTTTTGCTTTCCCAAGCACAAATTCAATCGCTTGCTCTTCTAGAACTACATTACGAACGTTGTTCATCAACTCTTCGTTTTTAGCGTAATACTCAAGAACTTCAGTTGGATCTTCGTAAGCTGATGCGAAAGAAGCGATGTGCTCTTTAACTTTCTCATCGTCAGCTTCTAGTTCGTTAACTTTAATTAACTCACCTAGTAGAAGACCAGTGCGAACGCGACGCTGTGCTTGTTCAGTGAATAACTCATCTGGAAGCTCTGGCGCGTTTTGTGCGTTTTCGCCAAAACGTTGCATAGCTTGCTTACGAAGTTGCTCAACTTCTTGAGAAACTAGAGCAGCTGGTACGTCAATTTGGTTTTGCTCGATAAGACCAGCTAAAACTTGCTCTTTAACACCCGCTTTTAGCGTTTGCTCAAGTTCACGTTCCATGTTCTTACGGATTTCAGCTTTGAGTGCGTCTAGTTCACCAGACTCGATACCGAACAATTTAACGAACTCTTCGTTAACTTCAGCTAGTTCAGGCTTCTCAACTTTGTTGATTTTGATATCAAAAGTCGCAGCTTTTCCTTTTAGGTTCTCTGCGTGGTAATCTTCTGGGAAGCTAACTTCAATAGTGAACTCTTCGCCAGTTTTCTTACCCATGATGCCGTCTTCAAAACCAGGAATCATGCGGCCAGCGCCCATAGCTAGGTCGAAACCTTCAGCTTTGCCGCCTTCAAATTCTTCACCGTCGATTTTACCTAAGAAGTCTAGGTTTACGCGGAATTCGTTTTTGATCATGCCCTTGGTTTCTTTCCAAGTAGCTTGCTGCTTACGCAACGTGTCGATCATGTTGTCAACGTCTTTGTCGTTAACAGTAGCTATTTTCTTTTCTACTTCGATTGCCTCTAGACCAGCAACTTCTACTTCTGGGAAGATTTCGAAAGTAGCACTAAAGCTGAACTCGCCATCTTTAGTATCACCAGGCTGAAGTGCTGGAGCACCTGCTGGGTTTAGCTTCTCTTGCATAATAGCTTCGTAGAATGAACGCTGCATTGCTTGACCAGTTACATCGTGGCGAATAGCTGCACCGTAACGTTTCTTGATTACGCTTACTGGCACTTTACCAGGGCGGAAACCGTCGATGCGAGCACGACGTGATTCTTGCTTAAGCGCTTGCTCAATTTGCTGTTCGATTTGCGTAGCGTCAATCGAAATCGTAACACGACGCTCCAAGCCCTGAGTTGTTTCTACTGAAACCTGCATTTTATTACCTCGGCTATAGTCAGCACCCTGCTGACAATTTACTTACGTAAACAATGGGAATTTAGCGGTTCGCACTGGCGAACTAGCTGTCCTTAGTTAAGGACCCATAATTTCAAAACGCCGCATTATAGCCATGGTTTTCGCCAAGGTCGAGACTGATTGCTAGATAATCGCAGATATCGGGTAAATATTTGCTGCTACGCATACCTGTTTGGCGATTTCACTACATTAAGCTCCAAGCTCCCACTTAAATAAACAAGCCCTTGTTGATATAACGCTCGCTTATAATTAGCGCACCCGCACAAAATTAAACCTATGACTTTACAAAGCTAGGCAAGCGTTAAGCAAACTTTTATACTTCTGCGAAAACGGATGCTGTAAAAATGTTTAGGGATTAATGAAGAACCAAGGCTTTACTTTAATTGAACTAGTTGTAGTAATTATCGTACTAGGTATTCTAGCGATCACCGCCGCACCTAAGTTTTTAGCCCTTTCAAGCGATGCCCGCGTTAAAACCATTGAACAGATTAGCGTTAGTGTAAAAGCCGCCAACGACCTCCTCACCCTTAAATCCCACATGCCAAGTTATGTGTCGCAACAGGTGCCTAATCGCGATGATTTAATCGACGTAGACATGGATGGAGATGGCATTTTTGATGTATTTAACCCTGATAGCCCTGATGTCAGATTAAAATGGCGTTACCTGGATAATACCGACATTACTAAACGCATCGATATTGACGATGTCTTTGTTTTACAAGAGCAAGGCATCGCTTTTACTTATTTGGGTTACGACAGAAACGGCAATGGCCAAGTAACCGACGACAACTGCTATTTTCAATATACCCAAGCTAGCAACGCAACCACACCACCACAATACGAACTTGTCGACGATGGTTGCTAAAAAGCCCCTAAGGCGGGGCTTATGCTAAATGCATTCATGACCAACTAAAGAAATGGGTAACTAACGCCTACTTGGGCTAAGATTTCATCCATTACTCGCTGGGTGCCTAGGGTGTCTTGCCAAGTATTTAATTGGCTTTGCAACATCCCCTGACGAATGCAGCTCATCACCTCACTTGCTTGATATTCGAAACCGCTGGCTAAGTACGGCAGCTCTAATAGCTCTGGGCGCTTGTCGAACAAATGAAGCTCTACTTTGTTGCTATCCCAGAAGTAAGCAGGTACTACAATATGAGCAAAACTTAAAAGCGAACACCTGACTCTAAACCTGAGCCCTCTTCTTCGCAAAGTACAGATACAAAAAAGCCCCGTCATTACTGACGAGGCTTTATGTAGTGGTCGGTGATGAGAGATTCGAACTCCCGACCCTCTGGTCCCAAACCAGATGCGCTACCAAGCTGCGCTAATCACCGAAATTTGACTTGGTATGTTTACCAGACCTTCTCTGGTCCCGCTCTTTATGAGCTTCGCGACGATGCGCTACCAAGCTGCGCTAATCACCGAAAACATTTGTGGTATTTTTTTAGCGTTACCCACGCTTACACCAATAATGGTGCGGAAGGAGAGACTTGAACTCTCACACCTTGCGATACTAGAACCTAAATCTAGCGCGTCTACCAATTCCGCCACTTCCGCAAAACTATTTTCGCAACATTGCTATGGCAATGTAGTCGAATAATGGGGTGAGTAATGGGATTTGAACCCACGACAACCGGAATCACAATCCGGGGCTCTACCAACTGAGCTATACCCACCACAAACTTTTATGCTACTAGAGCATGTATTTGGCGCACCCTGTAGGACTCGAACCTACTACCTACGGCTTAGAAGGCCGTTGCTCTATCCAGATGAGCTAAGGGCGCATCTTTAGCGTCAAACAACCCAGAGTAAACTCAAGGCTTTAAAAATTTGGTCGGTGATGAGAGATTCGAACTCCCGACCCTCTGGTCCCAAACCAGATGCGCTACCAAGCTGCGCTAATCACCGATTGCTTTGATATTTTAGAAGGCTATACCCTCTGGTCCCGCTCTTAGTGAGCTTCGCGACGATGCGCTATCAAACTGCGCTAATCACCGATTCGTTTTAAGCACTGTTTGTGCCCTTCAACGGAGGCGAATACTACCCACTTGATTGGTCAGCGTCAAACAGTTTTTTACTGATATTTACCGATTGGTTACAGCATAGCCAAAATGGATGAATTTCAACAATATCTAGCGCTATTTATCAGCAAACAAACGCCATGTGCCAATCAACAAGCTTTCACTTCCACATTTTTTACGTTGGCACTGTTTATTTAGATCATTGTTATTTATTAATCCAAATCAATAGTTAACTACGACTAAAGTAGTAGTCTCGTGCTGGTTATTTAAACACAAAATGTTTTTTACGATTGGAATGGAATCTCATGAGTGAAGTTGCGTTATCCATCTTAGTGCTATCAGCGGTGGCTGTTATAGGGCTATGGTTTGGTGGAATAAAGGTTCGTGGTGTTGGCTTGGGTATTGGCGGCGTATTGTTTGGAGGCCTGTTTGTTGGTCACTTCATCAAACAGTTTGGCTGGCACCTTGACCCTCACGCACTACATTTTATTAAAGAGTTTGGCCTTATCCTGTTTGTTTACACCATCGGTATCCAAGTCGGTCCTGGTTTTTTTGCCTCACTTAAAGCAAGCGGCTTACGACTTAACCTGCTAGCCGTGGGCATAGTAGTACTAGGTGGCGTGACTGCTGTTGCACTTCATTTCATTTTCGATCTGCCTTTAAACGTCTTTTTAGGCATCTACAGTGGTGCGGTTACTAATACTCCTTCCCTAGCAGCAGGTCAGCAAATTCTGCAAGAACTTGGTATGGCTACCGAAGAAACCACCGTACTCGGTTTAGGTTACGCCATGGCCTACCCTTTTGGTATTTTGGGCATATTGCTTACTATGTGGATTATTCGCCTAACCTTTCGAATTAACATTGAACAGGAAGCAGAAGACTTTGACAGCACCAAGGGCAAGAACAAGCAGAGCTTAATCGATATCAACGTTATTGTTGAAAACCCCAACCTAAATGGTATAGCTTTTTCTGAGCTAAGCAAATTAATCGGTGAAGACGTAATTTGCTCTAGGGTAAAATCTGATGGAGAGCTAAAAGTACCCAGTGCCGATATGTTAATGCATTTAGGCGACTACCTGCACTTGGTTGGGCCTAACCGCAATAAACTAGACCAAGCCACTTTAATTATTGGCCAAGAGATCAATGAGTCTCTTTCTACAAAAGGTACCTTACTTCGCAGTGAACGAGTCGTAGTTACCGAAGAGCGTATCTTAGGTAAGAAACTCAGTGAGTTAGATTTAAAGCATAGCTTTGACGTAATTATCTCGCGCCTAAACCGCGCCGGTGTTGAGCTGGTTGCAAACAAAGACACCATTTTACAGTTTGGCGATATTCTTAATATCGTGGGCCCTAGCCAAGACATTGAAAAAGTAGCTAAAAGCTTAGGCAACGTGCGTAGCAAGTTACAGCATGTGCAAATGCTGCCTATTTTCATTGGTATTGGCTTAGGTGTTTTACTTGGTTCTCTGCCGTTAGCTATTCCAAGTTTACCTGCTCCGCTTAAGCTTGGCTTAGCTGGAGGCCCACTTATTGTAGCAATTATTCTTGCTAGAATAGGCAGCATTGGCCGCCTTTATTGGTTTATGCCACCAAGCGCTAACTTAGCACTTAGAGAGATAGGGATTGTGCTATTCCTGGCGGTTGTAGGTATTAACTCGGGTGCTAACTTCATTGAAACTTTAGTCGAAGGCGATGGCCTTAGCTGGATGTTCTATGGAGCCTTTATTACTCTTATCCCTCTGCTCATTATTGGTTTTATTGGGCGTTACGTTCTAAAAGTGAATTACCTAAGTCTATGCGGTTTAATGGCAGGCTCAATGACCGATCCACCAGCCCTCGCCTTTGCCAACTCTATTCACAGTGCCAACGGAGCCCCCGCATTAGCTTACGCGACAGTTTACCCCTTGGTGATGTGTTTAAGGATTTTGTCACCGCAAGTGATCGCTGTTTTACTGTGGGTTGCAGCTTAGTTATATAAAGGCCTGCGCAAGCAGGCTTTTTCTTTATCCTCCTTATAAATTTCACTATTTCACTCATTTTCTTTTTAAAACCACCCTTTTTGCTAAAAAAAAGATCTGACATTTATTCGCCTATCATGCCAAAATAGCGCCCTCTAGCATGGTCAATCACTCGTTAAAGAAGAATCAATGACTGCACAAATAATTGATGGAAAAAAAATCGCTCAACAAGTTCAAGATCAAGTTGCTGAGCGTGTTAAGCAAAGAGTCGCTGAAGGGAAACGTGCGCCAGGTTTAGCCGTGATTTTAGTAGGCGATAACCCAGCCTCTCAAGTTTATGTAGGCAGTAAACGCCGTGTATGTGAAGCCGTTGGTTTTATATCTAAGTCTATCGACTTAGATGACAACACCGATGAACAAACACTATTGGCTGAGATTGATAAATTGAATAACGACCCACTCATTGATGGGATCTTAGTACAATTGCCTTTACCAGAAGGTATCGATGAAACCAAAATTATTGAGCGCATTCGCCCAGACAAAGACGTAGATGGTTTTCACCCGTATAACATTGGTCGCTTGGCCCAGCGTATTCCAGCACTGCGCCCATGTACTCCTAAAGGCATTATTACCCTTATTGAATCAACGGGAGTAAGCCCTTACGGCCTAGAAGCCGTGGTTGTAGGTGCCTCAAACATTGTTGGCCGACCAATGACCTTAGAGTTATTACTAGCAGGCTGCACCACTACCACTTGTCACCGTTTTACTAAAGATTTAGAAGCGCATGTGCGTCGCGCCGACTTAGTAGTTGTGGCTGTAGGTAAACCACAATTTATTCCTGGCGAATGGATTAAACCAGGCGCAATGGTGATCGATGTAGGCATTAACCGCTTAGACAACGGCAAACTAGCCGGCGATGTTGAATATGAAGTTGCTCGTCAAAATGCCGCGTTTATTACACCTGTACCAGGTGGTGTTGGCCCAATGACAGTTGCAACACTTATTCAAAACACCTTAGAAGCCTGTGAAGAGTTCCACGACAAATAGTCGTCTGGGCGAATACTAAGATCAAGTATTCGCCATTTTCACTGCAACTTAATCAAAAGTAAGCTAATTTTAACAAAGGGACTAGATTAGGATTACTTATGCTCCGCCGTTACTTACTATTGCTATATTTAACATTACCTTTTGCCGCTCGTGCAGAAAGCATTAGCTTTGTAACAGAAAACCTACGCCCTTTTAACTACGTAGAAAATGCGCACCTCACCGGTATCTCTGTAGAACTGCTGCGTTTAGTGTGGAAAGAAATGGGCGAAGATCCTCAACCTATTAAAGTGCAAACTTGGGAAAAAGCCTACTACTTACTACAACATCGACCCAATATGGCTTTGTTTCTTACCATGCGAAGCCCCCGCAGAGAAGACATGTTTAACTGGGCTTGTCCAATAACTACCTCCAATATTAAGCTTATTGCTTTAAAATCCAGGGCTATTAAGATTGACCATATTGGGCCAAATTCAAAACTTCTCTTTGGTGCCATGAAGGCCGGTGTTGGCGAACAGCTCTTGTTATATAAAGGTGTTGAGTTTGAGCAAATATCACTTACCGAAGATTTAGAAAAAGCCTTGCGCATGTTAAAGCGCGAGCGTGTTGATGTAATCGCATCTGAACCCGAAGTGATCGAGCAAACGGCTAAAGCCTTGGGATTTGAAAGTGAGCTATTTGAATCTGTCTATCAACTAGGTAAGTTAGAGGGCTGTTATGCCTTTAGCCAAGGGACTGACCCTGATTATTTACAACGCTTTAGAACCGCACTAAGTAAAGTCACCTCTGGCGAGCAGTATCAAAGCTTATTAAAGAAATACGATATGTAAAAAAGGCAGCCTAAGCTGCCTTTTTGTTATCTGTAAGCCTTGCTTAGGCTTTACGCCAAGTTGTACCAGCCGCACCGTCTTCCAACACAATACCCATTTCGGTTAAGCGATTACGCGCAATGTCTGCTGCAGCCCAATCTTTATCGGCTCGTGCTTGATTACGCGCAGCAATCAAAGCCTCAATCTCAGCCACTTCACTATCGTGCTCACCTTGCAAAAAGGTTTCGACATTTTGAGTCAAAATGCCAAGCACCGCGCTAAGTTCTATCAACAAGCTAGCATACTGGCCGGCTAACATTGCATTGCTTTCTTTAACCCGGTTAATTTCTTTGGCTAACTCGAATAAAACAGGCAAGGCTTCTGGCGTATTAAAATCATCATCCATCGCAGCCTTAAACGGTTCGCGATAAGCAGCTGCTACTTGTTCGTCTACAGCCACCAGCTCAATACCACGCAAGGCAGTATACAAACGCTCAAGTGCCGAGCGAGATTGCTTTAAGTTGTCTTCAGAGTAATTTAACTGGCTGCGGTAATGGCCTGACAATAAGAAGTAACGCACTGTTTCAGGATCATACACTTCTAACACATCTTTGATGGTGAAGAAGTTACCTAAAGACTTAGACATTTTCTCTTTGTTTACTTGAACCATGCCAGAGTGCATCCAGTAGTTCACGTAATTGGTTTTATGGGCGCAGCAAGATTGAGCAATTTCGTTTTCATGGTGTGGGAAAGCTAAATCTGAACCACCACCATGAATATCAAATACATCACCTAAATGCTTCATATTCATCGCAGAACATTCAATGTGCCAGCCAGGGCGGCCTTTACCCCATGGCGAATCCCACATAGGCTCACCAGGTTTGGCACTTTTCCACAACACAAAATCAAGAGGATTACGCTTGTCTTCTTCTACTTCTACTCGCGCTCCTGCTTGTAGCATTTCTAAGTTTTGTAAGCTCAGCTTGCCGTAATCAGCGAAGGTGCTCACTTCAAACAGTACATCGCCGCTATCGGCAACATAGGCGTGGCCATTAGCAATTAGCTTTTCTATCACCTCAATGATTTCTGGCATATGCGTTGTTACCCGAGGCTCAATATCTGGGCGCAGCATATTCAGTGCATCAAAGTCAGCATGCATTGCTTTAGTAAAACGCTCGGTTAAGGCATCGCAGCTTTCGCCGTTTTCGGCAGCTCGTTTGATAATTTTGTCGTCTACGTCGGTAATGTTGCGAACAAAATTAAGCTCGTAACCCGACCAACGTAAGTAGCGAGCAACCGTATCAAAAGCAACAAACGTACGCGCGTGGCCAATGTGACAATAGTCGTAAATGGTAACTCCACAAACATACATACCCACTTTCCCTTCTACTAAGGGCTTAAACGCTTGTTTCTTGCGGGTTAAAGTATTGTATATCTGTAACATCTAATTGGTTTCCTGTTCCATTTACTGACTATTGCTAAGGTTGGCTATTCTAACACTGCGCCTGAGGAAAAACAGCCGAATTAAGCGCTGTGACTAGTCAGTAGACATGGGAAAGTTTAGAATCGGTGCACTTACCAAAAAAGGGTGAAACAATGGTTACTTTACATACAAATTTTGGCGACATCGTGGTTAAACTAAACACCGCTGAAGCGCCTGAAACAGCGGCTAACTTCCTTGCTTATGCAAAAGACGGTTTTTACAACGACACTATCTTCCACCGCGTAATTGATGGCTTTATGGTTCAAGGCGGTGGCTTTGCATCTGGCATGGAAGAAAAAGAAACCAAAGCGCCAATTAAAAACGAGGCGAACAACGGTTTATCTAACAAAACTGGCACCTTGGCAATGGCTCGCACCATGGATCCTCACTCAGCATCTGCCCAGTTTTTCATTAACGTGAATGACAACACCTTCCTAGACTTTAAAGCAGAGACCACCGAAGGCTGGGGTTACTGCGTATTTGGTGAAGTGGTTGAAGGCATGGATGTAGTTAACAAAATCAAAGGCGTAGACACTGGTAACTTTGGTTACGTTCACTCAGACGTTCCACTAGAAGAAGTACTAATCACTTCTGTAAGTGTTGCGGAATAAGCTTACGTGCACACCTATTTCATTTCAGATTTACATCTAAGTGAAGATCGGCCTGACATTATTCAGGCCTTTCTCGACTTTTTGCAGCAACAAGCCCCTAAGGCCGATGCCCTCTATATTTTGGGCGATTTATTCGAGTTTTGGATTGGTGATGACGATAAAACACCGGTGGCCAAGCAAGTAGAGCAAGCATTAAAAGCTTTATCTGATAAGGGTGTGCCAAGTTACTTTATTCATGGCAACCGAGACTTTATGGTAGGCAAGGCTTACGCAAAACGCTGCGGCATGACCTTGCTTGAAGAAGAAAAATTGGTAGATCTTTACGGTCATAAAGTCTTAATTTTGCATGGCGATACCTTATGCACTGACGATGTAGGTTATCAAGAGTACCGCGAGGTAACTCAAAAGCTTTGGCTTAGGCGCTTATTCTTATTGCTGCCTCTATTTGTTCGGCAAAAAATTGCCAACAAGATCCGTAGTAAAAGTAAACAAGCCAATACCAGCAAATCGCTTGGCATTATGGATGTTAACCAACAAGCCGTTGAACAACGCTTTGAAGACCAGGCTATTGACTACATGATCCACGGTCATACCCACCGACCAGATATCCACTCTATTAAGCAAACCAATAATGCAACCAAGTATCGGGTAGTACTTGGAGATTGGTACCAACAAATGAGTGTATTAAAAATTGATCGAAACGGTTTAGAACTTAGCGCTAAAGGCCAGCTACAGAAGCTTGAGCTTGGTCAATAATTTAAACATTAAGTACTAGTACTTTGCTTAGGTAAATTGTTAATAAACCAAGCCAAGCACTTGAATACTCTACTCTTACCCAAACCCTCAGCAGAATCGTTTAATTAATAAACTACTTGACGATTTCATAGACATCGCGCATAACTTAATCATTAATGTTGCATTAATGTTAATTTTAGCGAGGACGCGCCTATGTTATTTAGTCATGTTTGGGGACTAGCTTCACATACAAAAGAAGAATGGCAAGACATTGACAAGCACCACGAAGGGATAGGAGCGAGCTTGTCGCACTTATTACTTATGGCACTTATTCCTGCCATTTGTGGTTACTTTTCTACCGTGCATATTGGTTGGAAGGTTGGAGCAAATAGTTTCTCTTTAACCAGCGACAGTGCCATCTTCATGTCTGTGGCAATGTATGCAGCCATGGTTACCGTAGTGTTGTGTTTAGCTTATGCGGCGCTATGGATGGCAAAAACCTTTAATACCGATACTACCTATCAGCAAACACTTGAGCTATCTGCTTACGTAGCCACGCCAATATATATGGTAGGTTTTGCCGCGCTTTATCCAGAACCTTGGTTTGTTATGGTTGCCGGCTTAGTTGGCGTCACTTACGCCGTATATTTGCTGTACACGGGTGTGCCGATCATTATGCACATCCCAGAAGAGCGAGGCTTCATCTTTGCCAGTAGTCTAGTTACTGTAGGCTTGGTGATGTTGGTGACTGTGCTCATCTCAACTGTTATTTTATGGTCTAGCGGCGCAGGCCCCATCTTTGCGAACTGACGCAAGGCCACAACAAAAAAGCTCGCAACTAAGCGAGCTTTTTATTGGCTAAAGGGCTATTTTAAACGTCTTCTTTTTGCCGCTTGGCTTTGCGTGCGAGAACGGTGTTTACGCACCGATTTGCGAATACGCTGGGCACTGCGAACGCGATCCTCCACCTTGATAATCGTATTCTCTTCTTTATTTAGCTGCACTAACTTACGCAAGTAGTTTACCTGATCTAAGGGCATTTCTTGCCAGCCGCTGCGCGGTAAACCTTTAGGTAAAGGAATAAGCCCATAACGAACCCGAATCAAACGGCTCACCTGCATGCCTTGTGATTCCCACATTCTGCGCACTTCACGATTACGACCCTCGCTTAGTGTCACGGAGTACCACTGATTAATACCCTCGCCGCCTTGGCGCTTAACCGTGGTAAATGCAGCACGGCCATCTTCCAATTCAACACCGGTGCGTAAGTTACGAATGACTTCGTCATCTACATCACCAAATACCCGTACCGCGTATTCGCGCTCAACTTCGAAACTTGGATGCATTAAACGGTTGGCCAACTCGCCATCAGTAGTAAATAACAATAAACCTGAGGTATTGATATCTAATCGACCTACCGCTATCCAGCGACCATGTTGCAAACGAGGTAAACGGTCAAATACGGTTTCTCGTCCTTCTGGGTCATTGCGAGAACAGATTTCACCTTCCGACTTATGGTAAGCCAATACACGACAAATGGTATCTTCGACTTTTTGAATATCGATGATGCGGCCATCCACCCTTACTTCAACCCCTTCTTCGATGCGATCGCCTAAGGTGGCAATACTCCCATCTACGCTTACTCTCCCTGCGTCAATTACAGCTTCCATCTCACGACGTGAGCCTAAACCGCTGCGGGCCAGGACTTTTTGAAGTTTTTCACTCATATTTCTTATCCGGGTGGTAAAGTGCGCTAAGTCTGAAAGTCTTGCGGCAGTTTTTCAAGTAAAGATTGATCTAATTCTGGCAAATCGGCCAGATCTTTCAAACCAAAGTAATCTAAGAAGCTTGTTGTAGTTGCAAATAAGGTAGGACGGCCGGGAATTTCTTTATGTCCAACACTGCGGATCCAATTGCGCTCTTTCAATACACTTATAATATGGCTGCTCACTGCCACTCCCCTAATCGCTTCAATCTCTCCGCGAGTAATCGGCTGGCGATAAGCAATTAAAGTGAGTGTTTCTAACATTGCTCGGCTAAATTTCGGGGCTTTTTCAGCCCATAAGTGGGCTAATTGTGGCGCATATTCTTGGCGCGCTCTAAATTGAAACCCAGATGCGGTTTCGGCCAACTCAATACCCGAATCTTGATAACGCAACGACAACTCTTCAAGCACCATATTCACTTGTGCTTTAGCTAATCCTATATCTGCCAACACCGTGGCTTGCAGTTCTTTCACGCTAAGCGGTCTACCAGCGACAAATAAAGCGGCTTCAACTAACTTAACTAGATTAGGTTTAGCCATGCTCAGAGATCTCCGTATCAACCAATAATACTTGAATAGGCTGCAGAGGCTGACTTTGCACACACTTGATATAACCTTCTTTCACTAACTCAAGTATTGCCAAAAAACTTACCACTAAACCGCTACGACCTTCAGATAAGGAAAACAACTGACTAAATTCGACAAACTGGTGTTGTTGTAACTTGGCCAATATATCGCTCATCCTTTGTCGAGTAGACAGTTTTTCACGCTTAATTTCATGATGTTCAAAGTTAGCCACTCGTTGGGCAATACCCCGCATAGCTTGAATTAACTCATCCATCGTCACTTCTGGGTAAATAACATTAATTGGCATATCTTGAGGGCGGTCGATGGTAGCCGTGTAAGTATCTCGTTGCTGTCTTGGTAAACTATCTACTTTTTCGGTGGCGTCTTTATATAACTCATACTCTTGAAGACGCCGAATAAGCTCAGCCCTTGGATCTTCCTCAACTTGTTCGTGCTCTTGTACTGGTAGCAAGCTGCGCGATTTAATTTCGGTTAACAGCGCTGCCATTACCAAATACTCTGCCGCGAGCTCTAATTTGAGCATTCGCATTGCTTCAATATATTCCATATATTGCTGGGTGATGGCTAATACTGGTAAGTGCTCAATATCCAACTTCTGCTTACGGATTAAATACAACAATAAATCCAAAGGCCCCTCAAACTGCTCCAGAATCACTTCCATGGCATCCGGCGGAATAAACAAATCCTCCGGCATGTCTAGCCAAGGCTCACCATTTACGCTGGCTAGGGTTAATTGCTGAGTAGGAGAAGCCTGTTCAGACATTATTCAAATGGGCTCGTATCACCGGAGCCACTGCGCAATATCTCTGGCTCATCTTCTGAAAGATCAATAACAGTAGTAGGCTGCTCGCCTAAATAGCCACCGTTAACAATTAAGTCTACTTGGTGTTCCAACAGGTCGCGTATTTGTTCAGGATCAGATTCGGTGTAGTCATTGCCCGGCAAAATTAAGCTCGATGACATTAGTGGCTCTCCAAGAGCTTCCAGCATGGCTAATGCAATTTTGTTGTCGGGGACACGAATACCAATGGTTTTTCGTTTAGGGTTAAGTAAGCGACGCGGCACTTCCTTGGTACCTTTAAAGATAAAAGTATACGGTCCTGGAGTATTGTTGCGTAACAAGCGATAAGCTTGGTTACCCACTCTCGCGTACTCAGAGAGCTCGGATAAATCGCGACACATCAAAGTAAAATGGTGGTTTTTATCTAACTGACGAATACGGCAAATCCGCTCTAATGCGGCTTTATCACCAATATGGCAACCAATGGCATAACCTGAATCGGTTGGGTAGATCACCACCCCGCCCTGCTGAATATGATTAGCCGCTTGATTCATCAAGCGCTGTTGAGGATTGTCGGGGTGTACATAGAAAAACTGACTCATAACTGTCCCTGCGATTAATGGGCCTAGCGATTGGATTCAGGAGAGAAGCCAGGCCACAACTGCCAAATAGCTTGGCACTTTTCTGGTAATTGTAAGCCTCTACCTAATTCACGCCAAGGAGAGGGATGATGAAAATCAGAGCCTTGAGAAGCACGTAATCCATTTTGTTCGGCTAAATCGGCTAGCCACAGTAATTGGTCTTTAGACATTTGCGGCATTGCCACTTCTACGCCGTCGCCGCCCAATTCGGCAAACTCGGCCAACAACTTACGCACCCATTTATTCGACAAATCATAATGAGTTGGGTGAGCCAATACAGCAACGCCGCCAGCTTGGTGAATAACCTCTATTGCATCGCCCATGCTCATCCAATTATTAGGCACATAACCGGTATTGCCACGGCTTAAATACTTATCAAATACTTTATTAAAGTTAGCTGCTATACCACGTTCCACCAATACCTTAGCAAAGTGAGAACGGGTAATCGGGGCATTGCCCGCCAATTGTTTCGCATCACTGTACACATCATGGATACCGGCTTTTGCTAAACGGCGGCTCATTTCTTGAGCGCGAACTTCTCGCTTGTCTCGTTGCTCAGCCAAGTGCCTTTGTAATTCTGTAGACGTCACATCGATATTCAAGCCTACAATATGAATATCAAAAGCATGCCAAGCAGTAGAGATTTCGGTACCAGTGATAATTTGCACATGCTTCGCATTAGCTTTTGCTTCTGCAATGCCCGCGGTGGTGTCGTGGTCGGTAATAGCCAATACGTCAACTTGCATGTTTTCGGCACGCATTACTATTTCAGTTGGGCTTAAGCCACCATCCGAGGCAGTAGTATGGCAATGCAAATCAAATCGCATTAAATTTCCTAAATTTTTTCTTGACTTGGTGATGTCATTTACAGTTAACTTAGTCTATCAAAATGACTAGGAATAAGCATGACAACTTTTCTTCTTACCAACAAATCTTGGTGGTGGCGCACTCCGAAATAAACGGGTGTGAGTTGTTGTATTTCCTATACATTGAACAGAACAACAAAAAGCCCGCTTAATGCGGGCTTTTTTTATATTTGCGCTACGGCCTTAACGAGGAGTAACGAACCATGAGTAATCACCCTAGGGTGCAGCTAAGCAACAACTTAATTGATGCTAGCTACGTGCTTGACCCACTAAGCTTATATCAAGAGCTTTGCAAAGAGAGTCAACACAATGTGTTGCTAGAATCTTGCGAAATAGACAGCAAAGAAAACCTTCAAAGTTTAATTTTGGCCGATGCAGCCTTAAAGATCACTTGTAAAGGTCGTCGAGTGACGTTTACTGCGGTATCACTCAATGGTGAAGCGGTTATCTCGGCGGTTGTAGAACACACTGACAACAGCTTAATCACCGAGCATAGTGCAACTCAACTGGTTTTAGATTATCCACTCCCAGCCGCTAATTTAGATGAAGATTCTCGTTTAAAAGCGAGCTCTCCTGTTGATGCCTTACGGTTGATAACTACACTTTACGGTAAGCTAGCCTCTCATGATAAAGGCGTTTTTATCGGCGGTGTATTTGCCTATGATTTCATCGCCAGCTTTGAGCAACTACAAGACGTCGCCGAAAGCACCAACATTTGCCCCGACTACCAGTTCTACCTCGCCGAAACATTGCTACTAATAGATCACCAAGAACAAGTAACTCACTTAATTGGCTCGGTATATAACGAAGGTGAGCAAGCTAGAATAAATCAGCGCCTAGCCCACTTAGTAGAATTATGTGAGCATAAAAATCACCAACAAGCGCAGCCAGATTTTAGTGATTACCAAGGGAAGATTGAAGCTGACATTAGCGACCGAGACTTCTGCCAGAATGTAGAAATTATGAAAGACTACATTCGCCAAGGCGACATTTTCCAAGTGGTTCCATCACGCAGTTTTAAACTCTCTTGCCCTGATAGCCTCGCCGCTTACCGCGAATTAAAAATTACCAACCCAAGTCCTTACATGTTCTACCTGCAAGACAGTGAATTTGTATTATTTGGCGCCTCTCCCGAGAGTGCTATTAAATACTCCTCTCGTAGCCGAGATGTAGAAATTTACCCGATTGCCGGCACGCGCAAACGTGGCTTTAACACCGATGGTTCAATTAACCAAGATTTAGACGGCCGCCTAGAGCTTGAGCTACGCCTAGATAAAAAAGAAACCGCAGAACATATTATGTTGGTTGATTTAGCCCGCAATGATGTAGCCCGCATCAGTGAGCCAGGCACTCGTCATGTAGCTGATTTACTAAAAGTAGACCGCTACAGCCACGTAATGCACTTAGTATCGCGGGTAGTTGGTACCTTACGCAATGACCTAGACGCACTTCACGCCTACCAAGCGTGCATGAACATGGGTACCCTTGTTGGCGCACCAAAAATTCGTGCTTCAGAGTTAATTCGCCAAGTAGAACAACAGCGCCGTGGCAGTTATGGCGGCGCCGTAGGTTACCTTGCAGGTAACGGCGACATGGATAGCTGTATTGTTATTCGTTCAGCTTTTGTTAAAGATAAGGTGGCGCATGTTCAAGCTGGAGCTGGTGTGGTGTATGATTCACAGCCTCAAGCCGAAGCCGATGAAACCCGCAACAAAGCAGCTGCGGTGCTAAATGCCATTGCCCGCGCTCATGGTTCTACTTTGAAGGATGTTAGTGATGACGCATAGTGTATTTTTGTTAGACAACTTTGACTCGTTCACTTACAACCTTGTTGACCAGTTTCGTAGTCAAGGCTTAGAGGTTAGCATTTACCGTAACCACTTAAGCGCTAAAGAGATTAAGGCACATATTGATAATAGCCCTACTCCGCCAGTATTGGTTTTATCACCAGGTCCTGGCAACCCACAGCAAGCGGGCTGCATGTTAGAGCTTATCGACTTATGTAAAGGCGAAATACCTATTATTGGAATCTGCCTTGGCCACCAAGCACTAGTAGAAAGCTACGGTGGTGTGGTGGGTAAAGCCGATGAAATTGTTCATGGTAAATCGTCAGCAATTGAGCACGACAACCGCCTAATGTTTGAAGGTTTAAGCAATCCTCTGCCTGTAGCGCGCTACCACTCCTTAGTAGCCACCACAATGCCAGATGGGCTGGTGGTGAATGCTCATTATCAAAACATGCCAATGGCGATAATCAACGAACAAGACAAGATTGTTGGGTTTCAATTCCACCCCGAGTCCATTTTAACCAGCGAAGGGGCAACACTATTAGCCCGCAGCCTAGACTGGGCCACCCAAAAGGAGCAAGCGTAATGCAGGCTATTTTAGAGCAGCTATATCAAGGAAAAGACTTAAGCATTGAACAAGCACAGCAAGTGTTTAGTCAGGTGATTCAGGGTGAAGTTGAGCCTATCCTTTTATCTTCATTGCTCACCGCACTAAAGATTAAAGGCGAGCAACCCCAAGAAATTGCTGGAGCAGCCAAGGCTTTGTTAGCGAATGCGGCCCCTTTTCCAAGCCCCGATTATGATTTTGCGGATATTGTTGGCACCGGCGGAGATGGTCACAACACCATTAATATCTCAACCACCTCTGCGTTTGTTGCAGCAAGTTTAGGGGTTAAGGTAGCCAAGCACGGTAACCGCAGTGTATCAAGTAAGTCGGGCTCTTCAGACCTATTGGCCGCCTTGGGAATCAACATTCAAATGACCCCAGATACCGCGCGCAAATGTTTAGACGAGTTAGGCCTATGCTTTTTGTTTGCGCCGCAGTACCACGCAGGTGTACGCCACGCGATGCCGGTGCGCCAAACCTTAAAAACGCGCACCATATTTAACGTACTAGGCCCACTAATTAACCCCGCTCATCCAAGCATGGAAGTGATGGGTGTTTATGACCCCGGGCTTATTTTGCCCATCGCGCATACCTTGCAACAATTAGGTATGAAAAAAGCCATGGTGGTTCACGGTGCAGGCTTAGACGAAGTAGCCATTCATGGTGAAACTCAAATTGCTGAGATTAACGGCGATAAGATTACCGAATATAGCTTAAGCCCAGCTGATTTTGGTGTTGAGCAAGCCGAACTAGATGCCATTAAAGGTGGTACTCCTGAAGAAAACAAAGCCATCACTTTACAGTTATTACAAGGCACCGCGACACCAGCCCAACAAGCAGCTGTTGCAGTTAATGTTGCCTTGTTACTTAAGCTTGCAGGTAAAGCTGATGATGTTGCTCAAGGCGTTAAAATGGCCTTAGATGAAATGGCCTCTGGTCGTCCACTAACCCTAGCAAACCAATTGGCGGAGATGAGTCAGTGAGCCAAGCAGAAACAAAACAAGCCACCATTCTAGATAAAATTGTGGCTGACAAAGAAATTTGGTTAGCAGAGCGTATGCAAAGCCAAACACTAGCAAGCTTTATAGATCAGGTTAAGCCCACAGATCGCAGTTTTTATGATGCGCTATCAGGCTCACCCGCTAAGTTTATTCTTGAGTGTAAAAAGGCTTCACCTTCCAAAGGTTTGATTCGCCCGGAGTTCGACTTAGACCTAATTGCTGGCGTATATAAAAACTATGCTGCAGCCATTTCGGTGCTTACTGATACCAAATACTTTCAAGGTGAGTTTGACTATGTAACTCAGGTTAGAGAGCAAGTTGAGCAACCTGTGTTATGTAAAGACTTCTTCATTGACGAGTACCAAATCTATCTAGCCCGTTATCACAAAGCTGATGCCATCTTGCTGATGTTATCGGTTCTCGATGACAACGAGTATCGCTTGCTAGCTGAAGTAGCCCACAAGCTAAATATGGGCGTACTGACTGAAGTGAGTAACCAACAAGAGCTTGAGCGCGCCATTGATCTAAATGCCAAAGTCATCGGTATTAACAACCGCAACTTACGTGACTTGTCGATTACCTTAGACAGAACTCCAGAGCTGGCCAAACAAATCCCTGAAGATCGCATCATCATTTCTGAATCAGGCATTTATCAGCACCAACAAGTGCGTGAGCTAGCCAAATACGCCAACGGCTTTTTGGTAGGTAGCTCGCTAATGAGCCAAGATGATGTAGACATGGCTTGTCGTAAACTCATACTTGGTGAAAACAAAGTATGCGGCTTAACACGCGAGCAAGATGTTAAAGCGGTTTATCAAGCGGGCGCAGTATACGGCGGATTAATTTTCGCAAAAAAATCGCCGCGTTGCGTAAACCTAGCGCAAGCAGAAAAACTCAGCCAAGCGGCACCACTTAATTTTGTGGGTGTATTTGTAAATAGCTCAGTCGAAGAAGTGGCAAGTATTGCCAATCAGCTTAAACTTCATGCTGTACAATTGCATGGTGATGAAGACGAGCAGTTTATCGAACAGCTAAAAGAAAAACTTAACAACAGCCAAGTTTGGAAAGCGCTTGGCGTGAGTGAAGCATTACCAGAAGCGCCTAGCAACGCAGACAAAATATTATTTGATAGCAAAGTCGCTGGCCAATGCGGCGGTACAGGCCAAACCTTCGATTGGCAACTATTAGGTGAGCACAGTCATGGTGCGATGCTAGCAGGCGGCATAAGCCCAAGTAACATTCAAGATGCCCTCGCCTACGCCGCTGCAGGCTTAGATTTAAACTCCGGTGTAGAACAAGCGCCAGGGGTAAAAGACCCAGCAAAAATTAATGCTGCGTTTGAACAGATTAGACAGTACTAGTCTCAAACAGATTAGTAAGCGTTAACCATTTTTAACGAATAAGAGTCAACAATGAGTAAATTAAATTCATATTTCGGCGAGTTTGGCGGGCAGTTTGTACCACAAATTTTAGTGCCGGCGCTCGACCAGCTAGAACAAGCCTTTATAGACGCCCAAGAAGACCCTAGCTTTATTGAAGAGTTCAACGGGCTATTAAGCGAATATGCAGGCAGACCAACACCTCTAACCTTGTGCCGTAACTTAACTGCGGGGACTAAAACCAAAATTTACCTAAAGCGTGAAGACTTATTACATGGTGGTGCACACAAAACCAACCAAGTGTTAGGCCAAGCCCTATTAGCTAAACGTATGGGTAAGAAAGAAATTATTGCTGAAACCGGTGCTGGTCAACATGGCGTAGCTACCGCCTTAGCGTGTGCATTACTTGGTCTAAAGTGCCGTGTTTACATGGGCGCAATTGACTGTGAACGCCAAAAGCCTAATGTTTTCAGAATGAAGCTAATGGGTGCAGAAGTGATCCCTGTGCACAGCGGCTCTTCTACTCTAAAAGATGCGTGTAACGAAGCCTTACGCGACTGGGCAGCCAGTTACGACAGCGCTCACTACTTATTAGGTACAGCAGCAGGCCCTCACCCATTCCCAACCATTGTTCGTGAATTCCAGAAAATGATTGGTGAAGAAGCCAAACAGCAGATTCTTGAGACCGAAGGTCGCTTGCCTGATGCGGTAATCGCCTGTGTTGGCGGTGGCTCTAACGCAATCGGCATGTTTGCTGACTTCATCAAAGAAGAAGATGTAAAACTAATTGGCGTAGAACCTGCCGGTAAAGGTATTGATACCGACCAACATGGCGCTCCACTTAAACATGGCCGCAAAGGCATGTTCTTTGGTATGCATTCGTTATTGATGCAAGACCAAAATGGTCAAATTGAAGAGTCTTATTCAATTTCAGCGGGTTTAGATTTTCCATCAGTAGGTCCGCAGCATGCATATTTGAATTCAATCGGCAGAGCAGATTATGAATCAGCTACCGATGAGGAAGCCTTGGACGCATTCCAAACTCTAGCTGAGAGTGAAGGAATTATTCCCGCTCTAGAATCTGCTCACGCGCTGGCTTACGCGCTAAAACTCGCTAAGCAAGATAAAGACAAAGAACAGATATTGTTGGTAAACCTATCGGGGCGTGGCGACAAAGACATCTTTACTGTAGCCGAAATATTCGAACAAAGAGGAAGCTTATAATGACGCAACGTTACGCTAATCTATTTGAACGTCTAACGAGCGAAAAACAAGGCGCTTTTGTTCCCTTTGTAACACTTGGCGATCCCGATTTAGAGCAATCCCTAGCAATTGTTGATGCCTTAGTTGAAGGTGGTGCAGATGCTTTAGAGTTGGGTATACCCTTCTCTGATCCAGTCGCTGATGGTCCAACTATTCAAGGAGCTAACGTTCGCGCATTAGCTGCAGGTGTTACCCCTCCTAAATGTTTAGAAATGCTAAGTGTTATTCGTGAAAAACATCCAGAGGTACCTATTGGTCTGCTGTTATACGCTAACCTCGTATATTCAACCGGTATTGATTCTTTCTACCAAAAACTGGCAGCTGTAGGCGTAGACTCGGTGTTGGTTGCAGATGTGCCTATTCGTGAGTCAGCGCCTTTTAGAGAGGCGGCTGATAAACATGGCTTGCAAAGCATCTTTATTGCGCCACCAAACGCCGATGAAGCTACATTGGCTAAAGTTGCTGAGTATGGACAAGGTTACACTTACCTTGTTAGCCGAGCAGGCGTAACCGGTACAGAAACCAAAGCAGGCGCGCCAGTGGGAGAGTTGTTAAATAAACTTAAGCAACATAATGCGCCGCCAGCCTTACTGGGGTTTGGCATAGCTACTCCTCAGCAGGTTAAAGAAACCATTGAAGCTGGCGCGGCTGGTGCTATATCGGGCTCAGCCGTAGTTAAGATCATCGAAAACAACCTTGATGACAAAGCGAAAATGCTTGTAACACTCAAGCAATTTGCCAGTGACATGAAAGCGGCTACCGTTTAGTTAAAGATCTTGCTACTATCAAAAGCCGCTTTTTAGCGGCTTTTTTTTATTAACAGCTTACGCTGAGGAACTATGAAACAATTTTTCGAGTTTATCCCTTTAATTATATTTTTCGCTGTATACAAAATGCAGGATATCTACGCAGCAACTCTTGCATTAATTATTTCTACAGCGGTTCTATTAGCTATTTCCTACTTCAAAAACAAAAAAGTTGAGAAAATGCATCTCATCTCTTTTGTTCTTATATTGGTTTTTGGTGGCTTAACCCTAATCCTACGCGATGACGATTTCATTAAGTGGAAACCTACCGTTATTAATTGGATCTTTGGTTTAGTGCTGTTAGTGAGTCAGTTTGCATTTGGCAGCCCGCTAATCAAAAAAATGCTAGGCAAAGAAATGACTTTACCCGATGCTGTTTGGTCAAAAGTGAATGTCTCATGGGCACTTTTTTTCATCGCTTGCGGAACACTAAACCTCTATATCGCATTCAGTTTCTCAGAAGAATTTTGGGTTAATTTTAAGGTGTTTGGCCTACTCGGCTTAACCTTGGTATTTACAGTAGGCACTGTCGTTTACTTATACAAACACTTGCCTAAAGAACAAAAAGAATCACTCACAGAGAAAAAGGATTAATAGCATGTGGTATGTAATCTATGCAGAAGATGTGGCTAATAGTTTAGATAAACGCAAACAAGCGCGACCTGCACACTTAGAGCGTTTAAACGCCTTGCTCGATGAAGGGCGATTATTGGTTGCCGGCCCAATGCCCGCGATTGACGCTGAAGACCCAGCCGAAGCAGGCTTCACTGGCTCTACAGTAATAGCAGAGTTTGCAAGCTTAGAAGATGCAAAAGCCTGGGCAGATGCAGACCCTTACGTGGCTGCAGGCGTTTACGCAAAGATAAGTGTAAAGCCCTTCAAAAAAGTACTTCCTTGATCTAATTGGGCGAGCGATCGCCCAATTATCATCTTACTGTCACAATTTAGCCCAAATGAGTGATTCGCATATAAACTATATCCTCTACTGTTATTCATGGTTTTATCAAAAAGGAGAATAAGCCATGAAATTACTTCAGCTGGCACTAGTGCTTGTATTTAGTTTCATCAACATACAATCAGCCTTAGCTAATGAAAATTTAACACTAATCAACTTAAATACTGCCAGCGCAGAACAACTAGATTCTTTAAAAGGCGTCGGTGAGTCGAAATCAACAGCAATTATTCAGTACCGCCAGCAACACGGTAACTTCAAGAACATTGAACAAATTGTGCTAGTGCCAGGCATTGGTGAAAAGATTTATCTCGATAACAAAGATCGAATCTACGTGGATTAACTTTTTAACCAGCATCGTCCGTTGGTCGCATATACTGTGAGGACGATTGCTTTCTACTCAATTAAACGCCTTCCAAGTTTGGTTATTCGCAAATATCTCAATTTAAAATGTCATTTTGGCGTGGTACAGTGCTGTTGTATTTAACCTTACTTTTCAAGAGACTGAAAATGACCCAACAAGTACGAAAAGCTGTACTACCGGTAGCAGGATTAGGAACAAGAATGCTACCAGCAACTAAAGCCATCCCTAAAGAGATGTTGCCTATTGTCGATAAGCCGCTGATTCAATATGTTGTTCAAGAAGCAATATCAGCGGGCCTTAAAGAGATCATTTTAGTAACCCACTCTAGTAAGAACTCAATAGAAAACCATTTTGATACTAGCTTCGAGCTTGAAGCTACTTTAGAGAAACGGGTAAAACGTCAGCTGCTAAATGAAGTACGTTCAATTTGCCCCAAAGACGTTACCATCATGCATGTACGACAAGGCGTTGCAAAAGGTCTAGGACACGCAATTCTATGTGCTCACCCACTTATTGGCGACGAACCTTTTGCCGTGCTTCTTCCAGATGTAGTGCTGGATGACTCAACCTCAGACCTTCGCACTGAAAATTTGGCAGACATGGTGGTGAAGTTTAACCAAACAGGCTCTAGTCAAGTAATGGTTGAAGCAGTAGCGCAGGAAGATGTTAGCAAGTTTGGTATTGTAGACATCAACGGCAGCGAGCTTAAACCCGGAAATTCTGCAGACATGGTAGGTTCTGTAGAAAAACCCGCTGTTGAGGATGCTCCTTCTAATCTTGCTGTTGTGGGTCGTTATGTATTATCAGCCAAAATCTGGAAAGAGCTCGCAAGAACCCCTCCTGGGGCTGGAGATGAAATTCAATTAACAGATGCCATCGCTAGTTTAATGAAGAAAGAAACTACTCAGGCTTACTACATGGTTGGTAAAAGCCATGACTGCGGTAGTAAATTTGGCTATATGAAAGCCATCGTCGAATTTGGCTTACGCCATCCAGAGCTTAGGGACCGTTTCAAGAAATACCTTTCAGAACTAGAGCTTTAATTTTTAATTGTTATTACTGGAAATTTAGAGCTTTCAGTGATAAAAATGTAAGTAGATGTGGCAAGAATCTCCACACAGTAATACAATGAAACAGTGATATATTTAATACAGGGAAATTTCATGAAAACTTTACTTTTAGCTGGTGTAGCAGCTTTAGCTTTATCTTCTAATGTATACGCACAAGAAGTTACAGCAGGTGCAGCAGGCGGTGCAGCTGGTGGAACAGGTGTTACTGCAGGCGTTGTTGGTGGTATAGTAGCAGCAACTACTGTTATTGGTATTGCGGCAAACCAAAATAACGATTCGACTACAGGCACTTCAACTTCAACAACTACTTCTACAGCTCAATAAGCTGTTCGAAATAGTATAAAAAGGCAGCACTTGCTGCCTTTTTTGTTTTTCAAATTGCCAAAAACAATTCTTTCACCTTACTTTTCTCATCAGTCCAGCCAATAAGCACGACGAGTAATTAAAGCGTTCACTAGATAGCTACGCATTAATGATTTGAGCCCAACCTCGCCAAGAAACAAACCTAGGGTAATCACTGGTCGACTTTGTATGTGCAAGAAGGCGATGCCTGTGATGTGCTAGGTTAGTACTGCTGATGAAGTCACAGGAGATTGAGTATTAGCTATGCCTGAGAGACTAAATCGCAGGCAATAAAAAAGCCCTCGTCGTTAGACGAGGGCTTAGTATAGGAGCCTGGCGGTGACCTACTTTCACATGGGGAAGCCCCACACTATCATCGGCGCAGTTGCGTTTCACTTCTGAGTTCGGCATGGAGTCAGGTGGGTCCACAACGCTATTGCCACCAGGCAAAAACTGTTGTCTTTAACATTCGAAAAAGCTGAAATACCTCATGAGCACTAACAAGCATTCATGGTTTCTAAAATAAAGTATCTATAAGCAACACCCTTTAGGTGTTGTATGGTTAAGCCTCACGGGTAATTAGTACAAGTTAGCTCAATGCCTCACAGCACTTACACACCTTGCCTATCAACGTTGTAGTCTCCAACGGCCCTTCAGAGGACTTAAAGTCCTAGTGAGAATTAATCTCGAGGCCTGCTTCCCGCTTAGATGCTTTCAGCGGTTATCAGTTCCGAACGTAGCTACTGGGCAATGCTATTGGCATAACAACCCAAACACCAGCGGTTCGTCCACTCCGGTCCTCTCGTACTAGGAGCAGCTCCCCTCAATTCTCAAACGCCCACGGCAGATAGGGACCGAACTGTCTCACGACGTTCTAAACCCAGCTCGCGTACCACTTTAAATGGCGAACAGCCATACCCTTGGGACCGACTTCAGCCCCAGGATGTGATGAGCCGACATCGAGGTGCCAAACACCGCCGTCGATATGAACTCTTGGGCGGTATCAGCCTGTTATCCCCGGAGTACCTTTTATCCGTTGAGCGATGGCCCTTCCATACAGAACCACCGGATCACTATGACCTACTTTCGTACCTGCTCGACGTGTCTGTCTCGCAGTTAAGCTGGCTTATGCCATTGCACTAACCGTATGATGTCCGACCATACTTAGCCAACCTTCGTGCTCCTCCGTTACTCTTTGGGAGGAGACCGCCCCAGTCAAACTACCCACCAGACACTGTCCGCATCCCGGATAACGGGACAACGTTAGAACATCAACACTACAAGGGTGGTATTTCAAGGTCGGCTCCACGTCATCTAGCGACAACGCTTCAAAGCCTCCCACCTATCCTACACATGTAGGGTCAATGTTCAGTGTCAAGCTGTAGTAAAGGTTCACGGGGTCTTTCCGTCTAGCCGCGGGTACACCGCATCTTCACGGCAATTTCAATTTCACTGAGTCTCGGGTGGAGACAGCTTGGCCATCATTACGCCATTCGTGCAGGTCGGAACTTACCCGACAAGGAATTTCGCTACCTTAGGACCGTTATAGTTACGGCCGCCGTTTACCGGGGCTTCGATCAATAGCTTCGCTTGCGCTAACCACATCAATTAACCTTCCGGCACCGGGCAGGCGTCACACCGTATACGTCATCTTTCGATTTAGCACAGTGCTGTGTTTTTAATAAACAGTTGCAGCCAACTGGTATCTGCGACTGCCAGCAGCTTAGGAAGCAAGTTCCATCACCGCCGGCAGCGTACCTTCTCCCGAAGTTACGGTACCATTTTGCCTAGTTCCTTCACCCGAGTTCTCTCAAGCGCCTTGGTATTCTCTACCCAACCACCTGTGTCGGTTTGGGGTACGGTTTCGTATAATCTGAAGCTTAGAGACTTTTCCTGGAAGCAGGGCATCAACCACTTCGTGTCCGTAGACACTCGTCATCAACTCTCAGCGTATTGTAAACCCGGATTTGCCTAAGTTTACCGCCTACTGCCTTTCACGTGGACAACCATCGCCACGCTGGCCTAGCCTTCTCCGTCCTCCCATCGCAATTATACGAAGTACAGGAATATTAACCTGTTTCCCATCGACTACACTTTTCAGTCTCGCCTTAGGGGCCGACTCACCCTGCCCTGATTAACATTGGACAGGAAACCTTGGTCTTTCGGCGAGGGGGCTTTTCACCCCCTTTATCGTTACTCATGTCAACATTCGCACTTCTGATACCTCCAGCATGCCTTACGACACACCTTCAACGGCTTACAGAACGCTCCTCTACCGAGCATGCAAGCATGCTCCCGTAGCTTCGGTGGTATGTTTAGCCCCGTTACATCTTCCGCGCAGGCCGACTCGACCAGTGAGCTATTACGCTTTCTTTAAATGATGGCTGCTTCTAAGCCAACATCCTGGCTGTCTAAGCCTTCCCACATCGTTTCCCACTTAACATACACTTTGGGACCTTAGCTGACGGTCTGGGTTGTTTCCCTTTCCACGACGGACGTTAGCACCCGCCGTGTGTCTCCCGAGTAGTACTTGATGGTATTCGGAGTTTGCAAAGGGTTGGTAAGTCGGGATGACCCCCTAGCCTTAACAGTGCTCTACCCCCATCAGTATTCGCTCGAGGCGCTACCTAAATAGCTTTCGAGGAGAACCAGC